>JALGWK010000078.1 GCA_025774205.1 bacterium | reverse complement strand
ATTGAGTTGAGGACTTCCTTTTCATCCTCCGGTGAGGTGGCCCCGGGGATCGGTACATAACCCCACTCGATGATGAACTCGTCATAGGGGCCCACGATCGGGATCAACGGCACGTCATCACCCGGCTGGGCAACGTAGTTGAACCGGGCATAGTCCATGATCGACGGGGTATGCCCGTACCGGCGGACGAATTCCGGGTTGCGCATCTGCTCGACGGTATAGGAACCCGAGGCCCGCATGAGGCCCGCATGTTGTGCTGCAGCCCGAGAGAATGCCCCACCTCGTGGCAGGCGACGAACCGCACCAGCTCTCCCATCAGTTCATCCGGCAGCGGCAGTTTCCCGGCCCTGGGGTCGAGGTTGCCGACCTGCACGAAGTACCAGTCGCGGAGCAGGTTCATCACGTTGTGGTACCACTGGACGTCGGCTTCCAGTATCTCTCCGGTCCGGGGATCGTGGACGTGAGGCCCCGAGGCGTTCTCGACCGTCGAGGGGAGGTAGCGGATCACCGAGTAGCGGGCGTCCTCCGGGTCCCAGTCGGGATCGTCGGGCGGATCGAGGCAGAGGATCGCGTTGCTGAAGCCGGCGGCCTCGAAGGCGACCTGCCAGTCCTCGATCCCCTGCTTGATGTATGGACGCCAGACCTCCGGTGTGGCCGGATCGATATACCAGATGATCGGCTTCACGGGATCGGAGATGGCGGCGTTCGGGTTCTTCTTCTCCAGCCGCCAGCGGGTGATATACGGACGACTGGCGGCCCGCTGTTCGTCAGTGCCGTAATCGGTCCGGCCGACACTGAAGTACCCCATCCGGGTATCGTGGAGCCGGGGCTTCATCGGGTCCTCGGGCAGGAGAACCATGCTGTGATGCATCACCAGGGAGACCGATGGGCCGTCCCCGGAACCGTTGTAGGTCAGCACCTGTTCGTACTCGATGTTCTCCGGAAAGCTCTTGATGTAGTCGAGGAAGGAGCGGTCGCGGTCGAGGCCGCCGGCTTCAAAGCGCCCCTTGGGACTGAACTCCGGCAGATCACCGGTGACGAGACCGGTGACCTCGATGACGACAAATTCATCGATCGAAGTCGCGGTCGTGTCCATCCGGACCGCGGCAACATCGAAGGCATCAAGGATAGGCGCGAAGGTCGCGTTGGCGACCGCCTCGAAGATCGGTCGGGTGGAGTCGGCCACCACCGAGTAGAGATAGCTGCGGAGGTAGACCTTGTCATCTCTCCGCTCCCAGCGGACCACGTGAGTAGCCACTTTCTGGCCGCCGTATCCGCTGTTGGTCGGAACGGCAGAAACCCGGCTCAACCAGAGGAGGTCCTTGCCGAAGTCAGAGGCCGGGATCTCGTAGTAGACCTTGTCGTCAATGCGGTGGACCGTGAACAGTCCCTCGTCACTGACCGCTTCGTCGGTGATGACTTCATGGTACGGCTTCAGGCCCTCTTCGGAGGATTCCTCCTGACTCGAGGGGGATTGTTTCTGCGTGCCTGATTTGGCCTTCAGCAGGCCGGCGCAGCCGGACATGAGCATGACACCTGAAGCGATCAGACAGAGTTTCAAACGCATCAATCTCTTCCTTCCTCTGTATCTGTGGCCGGGATGATACTGCCTACCGGAAGAGGGCTCCGATGAAATCGAAGTACCGTTCCCGCCACCTGAGAGGGAGGAGGAACTCGGTCCGATAGGTTTCGTAATTGAAAGTGATGGTCCACCTGAAGTCGATCAACTCGGGGACCTTGACGAATCCGAAGATGTTATCACCCCGGCTGACAGTACCAGTGAAGAGTCCCTGCACGTCGACGATGTCCATGAAGCCGACCTGATGGGCGTTCTCGCGCTCGGAGAGCCTGATCTGGGTGGGATCGAAGCGTGCGTCCCGGTAGGGCGTCAGCCTCAGGGCGAGGAGCGACCGCTTGTTCTGTAGACGGGCCCGCTCCTGCTGGTACCTGAGGAACTCATCCGTCCGGAGCACCAGCTTGGCGACCTCCATGCCCAGGGAATCGGGGTGAAGATAGATGAACTGGAGGGTCAGGTCACCCGCCTGGAGAACACAGGAATGATCGCTGAGGATCTCCCGCGCGTTCCGCTGGGCATGAGCTGTAGCCGGAACCGTAAGTGTCAGGGAGACAACCAGAAAGAGCGTTCTTTTCAGCAGAGTTAACCTCATTGTCAAGCCTCACAGGGATTGAGCAGGGTTCGTTCCAAGTATCCGGTCGCCCGTCCCCCCTGTCAAGGTTGACACATTGCGGGGTGCGGGGCATATTTTCATTTCTGACAAGCGGCCGTAACTCAGTTGGTAGAGTGGCAGCTTCCCAAGCTGCAAGTCGCGGGTTCGAACCCCGTCGGCCGCTCCACTTCCTCATATCTTGTACGCGGGACCTGAACGACGGTTCTGGATCGGAGAAGGCGGGATGAGGATCACCTCTATCCGGAAAGAGAGTCCGGCCGCGGAAGTGGGACTACTGCCAGGTGATGATCTCATCTCCATCAACGGTAACCCGATCGCCGATATCATCGATTTCCTCTATCACGCATCCGATGTGGATCTCCACCTGGAGATCGACCGGACAGGGGAACGACTCGATTTCGACGTCTCATGTGAGGTGCCGGCCGGGCTCGGTCTCCACTTCGAGGAGATGGGGCCGCGAACGTGCGGGGATGACTGTGTCTTCTGTTTCATCGACCAGAATCCACCCGGAGTTCGTCCCACCCTGAAGGTGAAGGACGAGGATTACCGGCTCTCCTTCCTCCATGGGAACTACGTGACCCTCGACAACCTGAGCCGATCCGATCTGAAGCGGATTCTCGACCAGCGACTGAGCCCCCTCTACGTGTCCGTCCACACGACCGACCCCGAACTGCGGTCCCGCATGCTGCGCGGGCGCCGCGCGGCGGGACTGAACGATCGGCTCGACCAGCTCATCGAGGGAGGCATACGGATCCACGCGCAGATCGTGCTCGTACCTGAGTGGAACGACGGTCATCACCTGGAAAAAACACTCTCCGACCTGGCCGACCGCTACCCTGGCGTGGCCTCTGTCGCCGTGGTCCCGGTGGGCCTGACCGATCACCGGGAAGGGCTCTCCCCGTTGAGGCGGCCCGAGGCAGGGGAGATGCGCGATGTCATCGAGCAGGGTGAGATGTGGCGACGGGAGTACCGGGACCGGTTCGAAGAGGGGTTCCTCTATCTCGCTGATGAATTCTATCTCGCCTCGGCGGTACCCCTGCCGGAACTCGCGTGGTACGATGATTTTCCCCAGCTGGAGAACGGTGTCGGTATGGCCCGCGCCTTCGTATCCCGTTTCGAGGAGCGAGTGGAGGAACTTGTCACCGGACTGGGGCAGGCGGGTTTCAACGCCGGACGGTGCCTGCGGGTAACCGCCTGCACTGGTGTCATGGGCCGTGAACTCTTCGACCGCCACCTGGGTGACCGACTCTCCCGACTCGAGGGGCTTTCATTCCGGCTGGTGGAGACGGAGAACACCTTTTTCGGCAGCAGTGTGACGACCAGCGGGCTGCTGTCATCCCGCTGTCTGACCGGTGCGCTCGGGAGTCACGAGCTGTTGGAAGATGAATCGGTGCTGCTGCCGCCCAACTGCCTCAGTGATGAGGAATTATTCCTCGATGATGTGAGCCTCGAGGAGTTCTCCTCCCGCTGGTCGGGGCGCGTGGAGCAGGGGAGCTACGATCTGGTCGGTGACCTGTTGGCACTGGCCGAAGGGGACGGACCGAACGACCGATGAGGAACAGTAATGAAGAGTGATGATCGGAACAGGACCACCCCGCCGCTGGTCGCCATCGTTGGTCGGCCCAACGTGGGGAAGTCGACGCTCTTCAATCGTATCATCAGGCGCCGCCAGGCCGTTGTGGATGAAGTCTCCGGAGTGACCCGCGACAGGGTCTATGCCCATGCAGAGTGGACAGGAGTCCGGTTCCGCCTGGTCGACACGGGAGGTCTCGTCCCCAATTCGAAAGATCCAATGGAGAAGGCCATCAGGGCCCAGGCCCAGGTTGCCATCGATGAAGCGGCTCTCATCCTGTTCGTGGCGGATGTGGAGACCGGCGTGACCGACCTCGACAGTTCAGTGGCAGCCGAATTGCGGCGGTCGGGCAGTCCGGCAGTGCTGGCGGTCAACAAGGTTGATAACGAGCATCGTGAACTCTCCATCCATGAGTTCCACGCGCTGGGGCTCGGCACGCCCTGGCCGGTGTCAGCCATCTCGGGTCGAGGCAGCGGGGATCTGCTCGATTCCGTGCTGGAGCATCTTCGCGAGGTTCTCCCTGACGACGACAGTCTCCTGCCGGAGAAGGACAGAGCCGGGGAGGTAGAGGAGGGGGAAGAGCAGCGACCGATCGAGATCGCGGTCCTCGGCCGACCGAACGTGGGGAAATCCTCCTTCGTGAACGCCGTCTATGGCAGTGAACGCGTGATCGTGAGCGAGAAGGCGGGCACCACCAGGGACGCCGCTGATATCGAAGTGAGGGTGCAGGATCGCGACCTGGTCCTGATCGATACCGCGGGACTGAGGAAGCGGACGAAGGTGAAGGAGAATATCGAGTATTACAGCGCCCTCCGCGCTCTACAGAGTCTCGATCGCTGCGATGTGGCGCTGCTGCTCGTCGACACTCCCGAAGGACTCGGCAGTCAGGATACCCGGATCCTCGAACGGATACTCGATCGCGGCAAGGGAGCCGTCATCGTGATGAACAAATGGGACCTGATCGAGAAGGAGACCGGGACTGCCGAGAAGTACGCAGGCGATCTCCGGCACCAGCTGCCCTTCGCCAGATTCGTCCCCATCGTCTTCACCTCCGCCCTGACCGGTCAGCGGGTGTCTCGCACGCTCGAACTCGCGCTCCGGGCCGCCGACGCCCGGAACCACCGGATCAGAACTTCCCGGTTCAATGAATTCATCGAATTGAGCCTGAAAGGGAACGAATCGATAACGCCGGCCATGGGCGATGTACGGATCTCGTACGCGGTCCAGACCGGTGTCTGCCCGCCCCACTTCGTCTTCTTCGTAAACCATCCGAAAAAGGTGAAGCCGAACTTCAAGAGGTATCTGGAACGCACTATCAGAGAAGCATTTAACTTTGAGGGAACACCTCTCAGGATTTCCTTCCGGGCCAAGGCTTGACACCCGATCGGGGGGGGCTTACGATGGCTCCATCAGACACCTGATCACGCCCGATGTCATCTCAAATAGGATAGCGAATCTGTGACGACGATCGTTCTCGTGCTGGCTCTTTCGTACCTGCTCGGATCCCTCCCCACCTCGATCCTGGCAGGCAGGGTGATAGCCGGGATCGATATCCGGGAGCACGGATCGGGCAACGCGGGGGCTACCAACGTCTACCGGGTTCTGGGGCTGGGACCGGCGATCATTGTCGGCCTGGTGGACGTGGCCAAGGGGGCGGTAGCGGTGGCGGTGATCAGCGGCCTGGAGGTCGGGACTCAGTCACAGATTTCCGCACCGCCTTCCGCCGATCTCATGAGAATCCTCGCGGGTGGCGCCGCGGTGGCCGGGCACATCTGGACGATCTTCGCCGGCTTCAAGGGGGGGAAGGGCATGGCCACGGCGATCGGTGCGCTCGCCTTCATCGCGCCGGCAGCATTGGGAGCGGGTCTCGTTGTCTGGCTCATCCTCCTGTTCACGACCAGGATCATGAGCATCGCGAGCCTGTCGGCGGCGATCACCCTGCCGCTGGCGTCGCTGGTCTGGATAACGAATCCGGATGGTTCCACCAACATTGAAATCCTCTTGTTCAGTGTCATCCTCTGTCTGCTGATCTTCTACACCCACCGGTCGAACATCGGCCGGATCATACGGGGTGAGGAACCGCGTCTCGGTCGGAAAGCACCGGAAAACGGCAACGGCGGGTCATGAAGATCGCGGTCCTGGGAGCGGGGTCATGGGGCACCGCGCTGGCGGTCCTGCTGGAGGGGAAGGGGTACTCCGTGCGGATGTGGGAGTTCTTCCCCGAACTGGCCGCGGAGCTTGCCAGGGATCGTGTGAACGAGAAGATGCTGCCGGGTATCACCATCGCCGAATCGATCCTCATCACCGATGACATCTCGGAAGCACTGGAGAGCGCGGAGGCGATTCTCTTCGTGGTGCCGACCGTAGCGGTCCGATCGACGGCGACCTCAGCTGAACCGCACCTGACGGGTACCCCGTTGATCGTGAATGCCGCCAAGGGAATAGAACAGGGAACTACCCTGCGTGTCAGCGAGATACTCGATGAGATATTGCCCGACCGGTTCTCGGGCCGGACCGTGACCCTCTCGGGACCGAGCCATGCCGAAGAGGTCAGCCGGGGGATTCCGACCACGGTCGTGGCCGCCAGTCCTGATACCGAGGCCGCCACTCTTACCCAGGAGATCTTCAGCACCAGCACGCTCCGGGTCTACACCAATCCCGATCAGGTTGGTGTGGAACTGGCCGGCGCGCTCAAGAATATCATCGCTGTGGCAGCCGGAGTCCTTGACGGGCTGGGTTACGGGGACAACACCAAGGGGGCCCTGATGACCCGCGGACTGGCGGAGATCAGCCGGCTCGGTCAGGTCCTCGGCGCCGATCCTCTCACGTTCGCGGGGCTTTCCGGCATGGGGGATCTGATCACGACCTGCATCAGCCGGCATTCCCGCAACCGGTACGTCGGTGAGCGGATCGGACAGGGTGAGAGTCTGGAGGAGGTGCTCTCAGGGATGGTAATGGTCGCTGAGGGCGTCAATACGGTCAGGAGCGCGAAGGAGCTGGCCGGTAAAACAGGAGTCGAAATGCCGATCACCGGGGCCATGTACGAGGTCCTCTTCGAGGGACGCGATCCGGGCGAAGCTGTGCTGGAGCTGATGACACGGGAACTGAAACCTGAACTGGAACATCACCGGGGCTGATGATGAATAAAGTGAGCAAGGTCTACTACAGCATCTCGGAAGTGGCTGAGATGACGGGTCTGGAGCAGCATGTCCTCAGGTACTGGGAGACAGAGTTCACCGGGCTTCGTCCGCTCAAGAACCGCGGCGGTAATCGCGCTTACCGCGACAAGGATATCAAGCTGATCTTCCTCATCAAGAAACTGCTCCACCATGATCGCTTCACGATCGAGGGAGCCCGCCGTCAACTCAAACAGGCCTCGGATGCATATCTGGAACAGATGGAGATGAGCTTTGATGAAATGCAGACCCTCGACATGCTGCGCACCGTGCGCGAAGAGGTCCGTGATATTCTGGATTTGATGGATGAACTCCCGGGAGAGGTCACCCGGAAAGGTGCCGGCAAGGGTGGGGGAGCCGGAGCGAAATCGAAAAGCAGGTCGACCGCGAAGGGGTAAGCTGCCCCACTTCGACGCTTGAGATATGCGTAATTCCTTCTATATTGGCTGATTCGTCGGGGCGTGGCGCAGTCCGGTAGCGCACCTGAATGGGGTTCAGGGGGTCGCTGGTTCAAATCCAGTCGCCCCGACCA
>JALGWK010000077.1 GCA_025774205.1 bacterium | reverse complement strand
GACCGACCGGGGCCTGACCCGGATCCGGATTGTCTCCGCGGTGATGACCGTATCTCCATCAATAGCTACAAGATATGGTTCTTTAGCTACGAAGTTGTAGAGGAAGGAGCCCCGTACATCCGCCCAGCCCAGTTCCAGCCCTGCCCCTGCCAGGGCCTTCTCATTGACGATCCGGAGGAGATGCTTCTTGCCGAAGGAGCTGTTCAGATAGAGCACGGCGCCGCCCAGCGCAAGCGCCAGGACAACCGCGATGATCGCTCCTGTCAGAACCGCTCGTCTCATCGATCGTCTATCATCCTTGCAGCCAGATTCCAGGTTTCTGTCCGGATACCTGCACCCGGCACAGCTTTATAATATTACGCTTCGGATTCCGTTCTGCCCCACAGTAATAAGAAAAATGCGGACGCGAGGGGAAACCCCGCGTCCGCATTCCCTTTCCGTACTCCCTCAGTCAGCCGGGCTGGCTGTCAGGGAAGGGTTACCACGATGGTCTTCAATACGGTTCCATCCAGAGTTTTCGCCTGCACCGTTAATGTATTCCCGATCTCGGATGCAGGATAGCTCAAGGCAGCTGTTGTATAGCTCAAGGCAGCTGTTGTCATACCATCCGCTGTCTCACCCATCGGCACGATTGCTCCCCTGTCCGGATTCACCGTGATGGAGAAGTAAATCTGGGTACCGTCAACCACCGTATTGCCATAGGTATCAGATACCAGGGCCGAGATGTCGATAGTTGAGAATCCAGCGACCGGAGTTGTAGCATTGCTGTCGTAACCAAGCAGGATCTGCGTCGCAGGCCCGGAAGCAACAGTCAGCAGGGCTGCACTTGCGGTGGCAGCATCGGAAGTGACGGTGAATTCCATTGTCCCGGGAGTGGTACCGCTCTGGTACACAACAATCGCCTGTCCACTGCTGTTGGTGACGACGGTAGTATCCTGATCGTTGCTTCGGAAAGTTCCAGCCGGAGATACCGTGAAACTGACAGGAACTCCCCCAGGTACCGTATTGCCATTCGCGTCCCGCACCGTGGCAGTGATGGTCGACAATTCAAGGCCGCCTGTACCCATGACCTGGAGAGCCGTCTCACTAGCCTCGAGGGCTATCGATATAGAGCTGGCAGTAATCAACTCTACGAAGGTGGTGTCAGAAATCCCCCCATAAGTAGCGATGATCGTATCGGAACCAGCCGTGCTCGGAGCGGTGTAGGCAACCGTGGCGACTCCATCGGCACCGGTGGTCGCGCTGCCGGTGATGCTTCCCAGTTTCGCCGCGAAGCCCACATCGTAACCCACGAGATTCCGCTGCGAGGTGGTCTCGAAGAATCTGCCCGAGATCGCTGAGGTTGTGATCCCGTTGGCACTCAGCGTATCGTTAGAAGCTGAGACATCAAGCGAGACCCCCGTGAGATTGATCGTCACGCTGTCGGTGAGGGTTGACATGTACGTCGCATAGATCGTTGCCGTAGTATCTGCGTTGTTGGCGTCGCTCTGGTAGAGGAACGTACCGGTCGGCTCCCCGTCCTGGTCGGTGATTGAAGCAGATCCGGCCAGGGTGCCGATCCCGGAGGGATTCGACCAGCCGATGGCGACCAGACCGACCTTGGTGCCGAACAGGTCCTGTACGGTCGCGCTCAGGCTGGTGTAGTCCAATCCGTCCCGCAGCAACGTATTCGAACCGACCGTTGTTGAGACATACCCCTCATTGAGCGTCCGGGACTGGATCACGCCGTTCTCCGCCTCGGCATAGAGGGTGAACTCGATCGGTTCCATACCCCGGTTGTAGATCAGGAGGCTATGCGCCACCCCCGTGGCATCGGTTCGCGATTCCGCTCCGATCGGCCTCACCGCGTTCTCCAGCGAATCGGGTTCACCACGCCACAGAATGAGCTGGTTGGCAACCGCGTTGCTGAAGGTGTCGGTGACGACGATGTGCAGCTCCCGCTCGTAGAGACCGTCATCGTTCCAGGAGATCGGCGTGACCGCGATGTCCAGGTGCGCTACCGGACCGGCGGCAACCGCCAGGATCGCGTCACTGCTCTGGATGGAAGTGCCGACCACGACAGCCGAGATGGTGACCGGCGTCGCGACGGTGCCGCTCTGGAAACTGGTGGTGGCGACACCATCAGAGTCCGTCAACACCGTGTCAACTGCCGCCCCCCCCTCGAACGTGCCCGCGTTGGACGGAAAGAGCGCGAAGGCGACCGGAACGCCGGAGGGGATAGGCTCATTGGCGTCATCGCGGATCGTGGCGGTTATGGTCGAGGATTCCGTACCGCCGGTACCCTTCGGTTGAAGGACATCGGGGGTTGCGAGGAGTTCGACGGAACCGGCCACCGGATCGGCGATGACAACCGAGACCGAATCGATAATACCGGCGCTGAGGGAGCTGTTGTAGGCCTTCACCACCGCTGTCCCGGCGGTCCTGCCGCTGATCAGGTTGACGGTGGCCCTGCCGTTGGCATCGGTTGTGGCGGTCCCGCCGATCGTACCCAGGGTGGTCGCGAAGGTGACTGTTTCATCAGCGATACCCCGACCTGACACGGTCTCCCGCAGGGTCGCCTCGATCTCGGCAACATCAACTCCGTTGGCCGTAATGGTGCCGGGAGAGGCCTCGATCGAGATCGTCACCCCCTGGAGCGTGACGTCGAAGGTGGCGGTCACGCTGCCGACGGCTGCCTGAACAGTCGCGGTGGCATCTGTACTACCGGCGTCCCCGGTCAGAATGACTGTGGCGTCACCGGTTGAAGTGGTCCGGCTCGAGGAGACTGAGAGGGAAACACCGGCAGGCGTGGCTCCGACCAGCCTCCAGGCTACCGATTGGGAATCGATCGGATCTCCGTTATTGTCGGTCACTCGCGCGGTGAGGGTGGCAGAGGACAGGTCGTTGCGAAGGATCCCCTCCTCGTCGCTGGTGAGGGTGACGTTTCTCACTGGCGCTACAATGCTCAGGGTGGTGTTGTCCACCAGAGCGGTCGTCGGATCATCTCCAAGTCGACCATAGACCGTACCGGTGAATGAGGCTGTCGTATCTCCGGTCAAAGTCGCGATCGCGATCCCCCGGTTGTCGGTCACGTCGTTGCCCGTGATCGTTCCGAAGGTACCCGGTCCCACCGCGAAGTACACTGTGCGACCGGTGAGCGGGGTGCTCGTACCGGCCTCCTTCACCGTCACCTCCACCTCTACCTCGTTGTTCCGGTCGGCGACAAGGGAATCGGGATACGTCGAGATCGAGATCAATACCCCATAGAGCGGGATGGTGAGGTTGTCGGTAAGGGCGCCGATAGAGGCCTGAAGATCGGCATCCACGTTGGTGGTGGCAACGTCAGCCGTGAAATCGACGGTGGCTTCGCCACTGGCGTTGGTGTTCGCGAACGCGTGCGCGAGCGTGCCGCTGCCCGAGGTCAGCGCGAAGTCAACCCGCTGGTCGGCCACCGGATAACCGAGCTTGTCCAGAACAAGCGCTTTCACTTCGGCTGTTTCCGCGCCATCTCTCAGCAGAGTCGACTCGTCACTGGTGAGGGTGAGCGAGAACTGGTCGGCCAGGAGATGCAGGGTTTCCTGCTGCGTAACGTTGCCCAGCAGGGCTTCCATCACCAGGTCACCCGAATTGTTCGTACTCGTGACCGTCACCGTGGCGATCCCCGACGCGTTGGTAGTATTCGACATGCTCGTGAGCGTTACATTCGGACCGCTCACCTTGCTGATCCCGATCTGGTGGTTCGGGATGACTCTACCGCTGGTTGTCTCGGTGGCCTGCCATCTGAAGACGGTGTATTCGCTCCCGTTGGCCAGGATCGTATCTGCATCAACGGTGGAGGTGAGGCTGACACCGGCAAGGTCGATATCGATGCTCGTCGTGCTGTCCCCCACCGTTGCCGTGATGGTCGCAGTGGCATCGACTGAACTGGCATCGGAGGTCAGGGTAGTGGTATGGGAACCGGCCGGATTCGTTCCCTGGCTGGTCTGGCCGGATGCGGGCCAGATCTTATCGCCGCCGCCTGTTAATACCCAAGTAACGTCTTGGCCATTGAGGAGATTGCCGATCGGGTCTCGGGCGACGACGGTGATATCCACTTCGGCAAGTCCATCACGGAGGATCGAACCCTCCTCGGCGGCGATACTCAACAGCAGGGTTTTGGCGGTAAAGGAGACCGTGGTCGTGACCGAGACGCTGCCGAGGTTCGCGGTCACCGTGGCGGTGCCCGGTGTGTCCCCGCTCGTCAGATCGACCGTGGCGATACCGGAGGAGTTCGTCGTCGCTGTGGAAGGAATCGTCCCCAGATCGGTCGCGAAGGTGGTCTGTGTCTTCGCCACGAGCCTGATCGTCGTGGTGGATGCGTTGTCGGCCTGGATGCTCGCATTATCCGAAGCCAGGGTGACATTGAGCCCCAGGAGCTGTACGGCTGTAGCAGCCGAGAGGCTGCTGAAACCGGCCGTGATCGTTGCGGTACCGGCCGTTCCGCCGGCCTTGAGTATCGCCGTAGCCTCACCGCTGCTGCTGGTCGTGCCCTGGACCGTGATGGAGGCATCGTTCGGCCCGGTGAGCGAGAAGGCGACACTGGCGCCCGCAACCGGGTTACCCGCCGGCGTGAGGAGCCGCGCGCGGAGGGTCGTGGTCGAGGAACCATCGGCGGCGAGATTGGCGTCATCGGAAGAGATCGTCAGTACCGGCTGCACATACGGCAGCTCAAGGGTGTCGGTGAGGGTATATCCCATCCGCACGACGATGATATCTTTGGTTGAATCGGTGATCGCGGCCGTCAGGGTCGCGGTGGCCGAACCGAACTGGTCGGTGGTGGCGGTTGATGTGATCTTGCCCTCGCCGGCGGAGAAGACCAGAGGCATGCTCTGCACGTTGATCCCGCGGCTGGTGCGCACGCGGGCTTCGATCACGGCTGTCGACACTCCGTCGGCCGGCAGCCCTGACTTGCTCGAGGTCAGTGAGATGACGATCCCCTCGAAGACAACCACCTGCTCTGTCAGATCGACAGCCTGGACTCCGGCGCCTTCACCGGTCTGCGGTTGCCCCAGGATCGAGGAAAGCCCGCGCTGCCGCTCCGAGGCCTTCTCCATGGCCCGCTGCAGCAGGATGTGGTGCAGTCTCGCTTCCAGTTCCTCTTCATCGAGCGGAGCCGAGGAGACGATCACCACCGCGCCGGGAGGAGCTGAAACGGCCGGGACCACCGCCCCGGTCTTCGGATTAACCCGTACTCCCGTTCCCGTCGTGTCACCGATCGACGCGCTGACGACGGCAGATGTATCCCGGGTACTCTCGATGCTGGTGAGGGTGACAGTCGCCTCCCCCTCGGAGTCGGTCAGGACGCTGGTGTGACTGAGTGTCCCCAGCTCCTGCAAGTCGTCAGCGACGGACAGGGCAGTAAACTCGATGGGGACGTTTTCAACCTTTTTGTTCTCGGTTGAAAGAACCGTGACCGTCACATCAACACTGGAAATACCATCGGCGGGGATCCGCTGTTCGTCAACGATCAGATCAGGTGCCCGCAGTTCCAGTGGCGAATCCGTTGCTGCGCCGTCGCAGGCGATGATGACGAGGGTCGCAACGACGACAAGAGAACCCAGAATGATCAGTGGCTTGCTACGCATGATTAGCTCCTCAAGCGGGGAGAAGGCACGCCCTGGGAGGCGATCGGCCTACGGCACGATTACCGTGTTCTCACGCTCGATTCTAGGTGTAACAAAGATAATCAGGTCCCGCACCTGGACCTGCTGAGTGTGATACCGGAAGAGCGCTCCGATTATGGGGATGTTCATCAGGATCGGAATGCCGGTATCAGCTTCCTGCACCGTCTCCGACTTCAGCCCGCCGATGACGGCCGTTTCACCGTCCCGTACCTTGACTGTCGTGGAGGCGTCCTGGGTCGATACGATGATGCCCGCCGAGGGGTCGACCCGGAACGACTCCCGCTTCGGCAGGAGTTCCAGAATGATCATGTCATCTTCAACGACGTGAGGAGTGACGACCAGTTCGATACCGATGTCCCGGAGCTGAATTGTCACGTTACCGGCCACGTCGAGTTCCCGCAGCGGCACCTTCTCACCCATGAAGATACGGCCCTGGACGTTGTCGAGGACCGAGATGCTCGGTCTGGCAACAGTGTGTGCTACACCCTGGTTCTCCAGGGCTGTGATGGTGGCGTCAAGCGTCATACTCGCGGTAGAGGCCCCGAACGTGCCCGAGATCACGTTGCTGGTCGAAAGGTCGGACGTTCCCGAGATGATGAGCGGATTCGTGCCGGAGATATTCAGGTCCCAGGTCAGACCGAGCTGGTGGATGCGGTCGGTATCCACCTCCAGCAGTTTGGCTTCGATCCTGATCTGGGGCACCGATATATCGAGTTCGCCCACGACCTCCTCAATCAGCTGCAGGCTTTCGGGATAATCGCGGATGATGAGACTGTTCGTGCGCGGATCGGTGGTGATGATCCCGTCAGGTGATCCCAGGGACTGGATCGCCTGCTGGATATCGATAACCCGCGAGTGGTCAAGCTTGATGATTCTTGTCTCGAGCGGTTTGCTGGTCTCGATGTCCTGCACCTGCTGCAGTTGCTGCTGCATGCGGGTGTTGAAATCGGACCGGCGAAGCACCTGTATGAACTCGGTATCATACGGCTCCGCCACCCGCAGCGACTCGACGGTGGGAATGCACACCAGGTCCATCTGGGACATGACCGCTTCCAGCGCGTCGAGCCAGTCCACATTGCGCAGCTGCATGGTCACCCGACCTGTAACTCCGTTATCGGGCACGATGTTCTCTCCGCCGAAATCCGCGAGGGTGGAGAGTACCGACCTGACATCTGCGTCTTCGAATCCGAGAGCGATGATCAGTCCGTTCTGAGTCTGCATCTGGGCCTGTACGGAACCCGTCGAGACCAGACAGATAACCGCCAGAAGGATCAGGATTGGAGCCCGCGTACGTGACACGTGCCTCACCTCTCCTAAGGGTTTAACTTCAAAGTTACCACTTTATGCCGGCCATATATGTCGAGCACGAAGATGATCTCACGCTCTCCCACATGGCTGACATATCCGTACTTCACCCGATCACCCTTCATCAACATGTAGTTCCGCGCCTCACCATCCCTGAGAAGAGCTACCGATTCATCGGGTCGACTCGCCAGCCAGGTGATACCGGTCAGCTGCAATGCCTCGGCATTGGGAAGCGGCCGCGTCAGGGTGTTGGTCAGGTCAACTGTATCGTCAAGTGGTTTCAACAGCGGATCGAACGGGTTGACCCTGGTACCGGGACGGTAGGGCAACTCCCGACCGGCCGGTACCTCAGTCACCGTGCTCTCCGGCTGCGTGGAAATCGGCGGAGTGGAAACCTGAGCTGTGGAATCCGGAGTTGTTGAAACCGGTGTTTCGGAGACTGGAGTTTCGGGAACCGGCGCTTCGGTGACCAGAGTTTCTGGAACCGCAGTTTCAGGAACCGGAGTTTCGGAGACCGGAGTCGTGGGTGGTGGGGTTACCGCAGTAGTAGAGGTCGGGCCCCGATCAGTCCTGCCCGTCGGCGTGGGTGACGGAACCGATGGTCCGGGAATGTTGAACATCACTTCAATCCCCTCCGTCGTCCACCACACTTCCACCCCCTTCTCCTTGATCACATCGATCTCAATCCGGGCAATGGGGTTGATACCTTCCATGAACTGGCTGGCCCTTACTCCACCCACCTGCGACAGCAGCAGCTGTCCGAGCGCCTGGCCGCGGAAGGGCATATAGGCCTGCCGAATGTCGAGCACAAATGTCCTGTGATGTACCCAGAACCAGTTCGTCTCCCGCCAGATATTGCATCGCACCAGGAGCGTGAACTGGTCCTCGCTGTAGCCTCTGATGAGTTCGATCGAGGTAATATCGACCAGATCCGCCTGCAGCCTGCCCGGGGTACTCTCCTCCTGCCCCGCCACCTTCGATTGTGTGGAGAGGGAAAACGAGACAGCTCCCGCAAGCAGGAGCATCGGTGCCAACCTCATGTCGATCCTCCGGAATTTCATGTTATCTCTCTATAACCACGTATGACGTGACAGTCAGGGTGATGATGACCTCTTCCTCGGTCGGCAGCGGGCCCGCGGAGGTACCACCGGAAGCTCCTGTGGCGGCGCTCGGGTGCGCGATCCGCATCCGCGCGACACTCACCCGGCGAGGCTGGCCGGACAGGACTGCAATATAGCGGCCCAGATTCCGGTATTCACCCAGCAGCCGGATGGTGTAATCCTGTTCTATGTAGAGTTCCTGGACGCGCCGCCCCCCCCGCTCGAAATCGATCTGATAGAGTCGGCTGGCCTCTCCGGCCAGGCTCATGTTGGCGAGGAGCTCGTCCTCCTTCGCCTCGGTCGGGAACTGCAGGAGGACTGCGGACCATCGCTGCCGTGCGTCAGCCAGCTGCACCGCCACCGCCTCTTCCTGATCCGCTTCGATCTGGAACAGGTCTATTTCCTGCTCCAGGGTTTCGATATTTACGTTAAGGGTATCGATCTCCTCTTTCCGCGGAGTGTACATGTACGTGTACCAGGCATAGACCAGTGCGGCCACACCGAGGACTATAACCAGTATGATCTGCGTTTTCTGATCGCTCAGGTCCACGTTCTGCTCATCCGGCTATGTTCATGACCGCGGTCAGTGAAAACTCGTAGATATCAACGCCCTCGACCCGTGTCGGTCGCAGGTAATTGGTCTGCACCTGCTGGATCAGATCCTCATCCTGCAGCTGCGTCAGCCATTCGGTGATCCCCTCTTTACGCAGGGCGATCCCGCGGAAGTTCAGGATCTGGTCGGGCCGGAAGGACAAGGCTCCCCCCGCCTGCTGACTCTGCCTGTCAACGGTCTGGTTGAAGTCGAGCAGGTAGACGTCATCAGGCAATCTGTTGCTCACGATCTCCAGTACCTGCAGCTGGATGGCATTGCGCCCCCCCAGTGCCTGCAGGGTGGCGATCCGGGTGTTGACGTTCCGTATCTCTTCTTTCTGGCTGCGGACCCGGTTGGCGGTCACCTCCACGATTAATTTCTCGGCCTCAAGGGCCACGTGACGTTCCTCGGTATTTTTCAGGATCCTGCTCTGGTTGACGGTTACCAGGACCAGCAGAGCGATCAGAGCCGCACCGCCGATAACGCCGAATACCCGCGCGTCGAGATGGATCGCCAGCTTCTTCTTGCGATACTTCTCCGGAAGCAGGTTTATCTCGAAGACCATCTCAGCCCGACTTCCTCAGTGCCAGTCCCACCGCGACCGTCAAAGTCGGTGCGACCATGTCGATATCCGCGTCTTTGAAGAGAGATGGATTGAACTCAATGCTGCGGAGCGGATTGGCGATCTCGGTCCGCACACCATTCTTCGTTTCCAGCAGGCTGGTGAGGCCCGGGATTGCGGCCCCGCCGCCACAGAGCATGATCACATCGAGCTGGTCGAGATCGACCGTGGAGCGGAAGTAACTGACCGCCATCTCGATCGAATCGCTCAGCTCGGCCCCCACCCCGGAGATCACTTTAGCCGCCTTTTCCACATCCAGGTCTTCCGGGGGCGATCCATACAGCACGTCGAGAGCGATCTCCTGCGGCAGGTTCATCTCCTTTTCGAGACGATCGCTGAAATGTCCGGTGGAGATGGAGAGATCGCGCGCCGAGTGGAATCCCCCTTCGAAGACGAAGGTGATGCTGGTGGTGTTGGCACCCATGTTCATGAGGGCCGCACCCCGGTAATCGGCCATGTCGTAATTCGCTTCGAAGGCGTTGTAGAGAGCGAAGATGTCCACATCGACGATGACCGGGCGCACGCCGAGGTTGTTGAGGATCTCGAGGCGGTCTTCGAGAACGTCGTTCTTGGCCGCTACCAGGAGGACCCGCATCTGGTCTTCCGCCTCCTCCACCTCCATGATCTTGTAGTCGAGGGTAACCTCGGAGATGGAGAAGGGACTGATCTTCTCGACCTCGGAATAGACTTCGTCCTTCGCATCGTCCTCGCTCATGACCTTCATGGTCAGGGTATCGTGCAGAACCGCGAAGCCCGAGAGACTGACCACGACATTGGCCCGTTTCAGCCCGTTCCGCTTGATGACGTCCTTCAGTGCCGCTTCGACGAGGTCGCGATCGCGGATCTCCCCCGAGACGATGGCACCGGCCGGCATCGGCTCCACGTCGTAATCCTCAAGGTAGTAGCTCGCCGACCCATGGGCGATACGCGCCACCTTGATGGACGAAGACCCGATATCGAGCCCGACAGTGCTTTTTCCCCGTTTCGCTGCCATATATGCCTACCGGTGTACGTTCCCGCGACGGAACGAAAAGTAATGCAAATTATGCCTCTTTCGTTCTGTTTCTACCTCTTTACACCTAGACAATGGATTCAACAATAGAATACCCTTGTCTGGCTGTCAAGCGACTCCTATCACCTTTTTTGTCTTTTTTCCCCCCTGAACGCCCCTCGCTTTTTCGCCGCTTCCCCCTGCTGTTCCGATCAGGCTTCAGAAGACATTCGAGGAGATATCGTACGACGGATCCCGCTCTTTCCACGACAGGGTGACGATTACACCGGTCGTCGGGAATGAAGGCGGGGGATTGTCGGCCAGCCGGAAATCCCAGGCATAATCCTTTGAATAGCCGGACACGATTCCGCCACTGTTGAAGGTGCCCACCGGTCCGCGTCGGTTCTGAATAACACCGCCGATTATCTTCAGACTCCCCCTGGGGGTTCCCGATGCGTAGTTCTCGACCGTGAAGGAGGTGTTGAGCGCCATCAAAATGCACATGAAGGTTTCGTCACCGGCATCCAGGTTCGCCGCGGTATCATCCACGATGATGTTCTGCTCCGAGACCAGTCCGAGCAGATCATCGCTGTCGGGATTCACCCTCGGATCGGAATTGTAGAGGATATCATCGAGCAGGTACATGTCCCCGGTGCTGGCGATCGTCAACTGTCCGTTCAGAAGACCTTTCAGGGTCACGGTGCCTTCAACATGGATAACACCGTTCGCGGGCAGCTGGTACCGGACGAAACCGGCCCCGACATCGACATCGACGTAGGAGAAGTCGGTGACGCTGTCATACCCGAGCACGAGATCGGCGTTGCCGCCGAAGTAGAGTCCGTCGGCTTCCTGTGCTTTCGCCCGGAGCAGACCGGTGTCGTTCGGCAGTTCGATCGTCGGGACATCGAAGGTGATGCCCTCCCTGAAATCGGGATTGCTCGGGTTGACCTCGTTGGTGGTGGAGGCAGAGGAGGTCACCTCCTTCAAGTAGATCGGATCGCCGTTGATATTGAGCTGGTCGTTGGAGTGCACCGGTCCCCGCAGGACGTCCCCGGTCGTCCACCAGATGGTGGTACCACTGGCCATCTGCTCCAGGTCGGTGAAGTTGGGGGAGTTCGGCATCCAGGCCCGAACAGTGATAGCGACAAACTTCGTCGGTTTCCCCTCCTGCCGCGCCTGGGGATCGACGTAGGCGGTGAAGAGCCCCTGCGCCCCCCCCGCCTGGCCGATCGGTTCTTCGAAGAAGACCTGCACCGGCTCGGTACCGTCCGGACCTGTCCCGGTGATCGGAACCCCGAGGGTATTGAGGTGTTTCTTGACCTGCGCGATCCCGGCCTCGGCCAGGTAGAAGAGCTGGGCTTCCATCCGCTCGTTCCCCGCCAGGTTGACCTCGGTGGAGGTCGAGTAGCTCGAGGCGAGCCCGGCCATGAGGAGCACCACCAG
>JALGWK010000076.1 GCA_025774205.1 bacterium | reverse complement strand
TGAATCCCGGATAGTGGAAGTGATCGATGGGGTTCAGGTACTGTTTATCGACCTGCCGAATCTGAAGAAGAACAAGGAGACAACAGGCCGTCATCAGGATCTTGCTGATCTGGAGCATCTGGGTTGATCTGAGCCGGTTTACTGGTTCTATGCTGTTCTTCGCTGGACAACACTCTCTGCCAGAACACACAGGATCTCATACATCATTGTGGCGCCGACAAGGGCGGTGTTTCCCGTCGGATCAAACGGTGGCGATACCTCGACCACGTCGCCTCCGATGAGATCCAGCCCGAGCAGTCCCCGGATCAGCGCCTGCGCCTCGATGCTCCCACCACGCGCCTTGTTTCAGCGATCACTGACTGCACACCCATCTCCGTGAATTCTTCCATGGAGATGACGCGTATTCCCGATTCAAGTGCGAAGGTAAAGCCCTCAGTCGAACTCCGGGGCCCCCTGATGCCTATCATCACCGTCCGGGCAGGATCAAGGAGCTCCTCTTCAACGGCCCGCCGGAACGGGGTGCCGTGGCTGAATCTGGAGCCGAGTTCCTCGTCGAGCGTGTCGGTATGAGCATCAACCAGTACCATCCCGACCGATCTGTCATGGGCGATTGCGCGCAAGGCCGGCAGGCTGATGGAGTGGTCACCTCCCACGCAGAGCGGCACCACGCAGGCGTTGTGCACCTCACTGACGAACTTCGTGATATCTGAGTGGCTCGCCTCCAGATCCAGGGCATGAGGGAAGGGGATATCTCCCATGTCGCCTACCCGGCAGAGATCGTATGGATTCACCCCCGTGACGTGATGGATGGGGCGGAGCAGACTCGACATATTGCGTATCTCACGTGGAGCATGACGCTGACCGGGCCGGTTCTCGACTCCACCGTCGAAGGGTACCCCGATTAGCGCTATATCCAGCAGGATTGGATCTCGTACCAGCGGCGCATTCAGAAATGTCGCCATTCCGGAGAAACGTGATGAGGATTCATGGTGGCGTATTTTTTCTTCCATCACTTGACCTCTTGATAAGCATTTCCGTCACAGGATATCGAGTTTCTGCCATCATTCCTGTTTTCGCTTTGACTGATGAGTCGAAATGCAGGTGTGAAACCCATCATATCCGGTTTCCCTGTATGATGGTACTGTAGGCTGGAATTGATTCAGTATCTCTATCGCATGGCCAGAGTCGGGAGATGGAACGATGCGTATGAATGCTCTGCACCTGCCGGGATCGACCGGCTGGATGGCAGGATCGCTGTTGTTGCTGCTGGTGCTCTCTTCCTCCGGCTGTGGATCCCGACCAGATGAACTGACTGCCGGGACACTGGGCATCACATTGAATGGACGCGGTGAGGTTACCCGGTTGGTCAATCTGGAGACCGGACAGGTCCACAACCCTCACGGCATGTCCTCACCTCTGCTCTCGGTCCGGATCGACAGTGTCCTCCACGCCCCCCGCTCCTCACGCTGGGATCGTGATACCGGCCTGCTGACACTGCAGTTCCCGGGAGATGTGACAGCCACGGTACAGATTGTGAGCAAGGCGACCCATATAACCTTCGAGCTGACCGCGATCGCGCCTGTTGAGGCGATTGAACTCATTGTCTGGGGACCGTATGCCACCACGATCGACGGGACAATCGGTGAAACGGTCGGGGTGGTCCGTGACTCGGTCTTCGCAGTGGGACTGCAGGCCCTGAACCCGAAAACCCTTGGCGGCTATCCCTGGAACGAGAACGACTGCATGCCCCAGCTCGACATCTTCGAGGGGGACGATTACTCCGATCTGAGTGAGGAGGGGAAGCGGTATGTCCTCTACCGCGTGGAGGCGGCCAAACCGGAGGATTTCGGTTCGACCCTGCAGGCGTATTGCCGGAATCGCTTCGAAGAGCGGGTGATCGAGAACTGGAACCACGACCGCTACGTTGCGCCGCCGTTCTCTGACGGAGGGGTTGTCGGATCGAAGATCGCGCTCTTCGGTTCCCCTTCCTCCAGGGCCCTCGACACGATCGGGGAGATCGAGATCGCCGAGGGGCTGCCGCACCCGATGATCGATGGCCAGTGGGGGAAGAAGGCACCCGGAGCGGCGGGGGCGTACATGATCATGGACTTCGGGGAGGCGGATATCGACCGGGCCCTCACGTATGTCCGGCAGGCCGGGCTGCAGACTCTCTACCATTCCGGTCCTTTCAGGACCTGGGGGCACTTCGAACTCAAGGTCCAACAGTTCCCGAACGGGCGGGCCGGATTCCGGGCCTGTGTCGAGAGAGCCGAGCGGGTCGGGATCTACGTCGGCGTGCACACCCTGTCGAACTTTGTGACCACCAATGATGCCTGGGTAACCCCGGTCCCCGATCCCAGGCTGGCCAGGGTGGGTGAGAGCACGCTGACCGTCGCGATCGGAGCGCGCGAGACCGAGATCGGAATCGCTTCCCCCGATTTCTTTAACCAGTACCGGAACAACAAACTGCGTACGGTTGTGATCGGTGAGGAACTGATCATTTACGGAACTGTTTCCACGGAGGCGCCGTGGCAACTGCTCGACTGCCAGCGGGGCGCCTATGGGACGGGGAGAGCTGAGCACGTGGCGGGGGCGCCGATCGCCAAGCTGGCCGATCACGGATACAACGTTTTTCTCACGAACGCCGAACTCGGAATCGAGATGGCCGGCAACATCGCCGATTTCTTCAATGAGACCCGAGTACGCCAGATCTCCTTCGACGGTCTCGAAGGGAACCGCTCGACCGGAATGGGCAACTACGGTGAGATCCTGTTCACCACCACCTGGTACGAGAGCCTCGATCCCGATATCCGGCAGCGGTATATCGCCGACGCCAGCCGGACCTCACATTATTTCTGGCACATCTATACCCGGATGAACTGGGGGGAGCCCTGGTACGCGGGGTTCCGGGAGAGCCAGACAGAGTATCGACTCAAGAACCAGGCCTACTTCCGCCGGAACCTCATGCCGGGGATGCTCGGCTGGTTCTCGATGCGTCCAAACACCAGTATCGAGGATGTCGAATGGATGCTGGCCCGTTCAGCGGCCTTCGATGCCGGCTACTCGTTCGTGACGGGATACGACGAGCTGGAGGCGAACGGGTACACCGACCGGATCCTGGCGGCCATCGGTCTGTGGGAGCGGGCCCGGATGGCCGACGCTTTCACTATCGATCAGAAGCGGCGGATGGAGGACATCGACGCCGAATTCTCACTCTGGGAAACGGGACCGGAGAGCTGGGCCCTGATCCCGGTCACGGCCCACATCTATCGCCACGACCGGCCGGTCCGCCAGCCGGGTGAGCCGGCTGCCTCCTCGTTCTCCTTCACCAATCCCGGTGATGTACAGGAACTGCAGTGGATCGTCACCGCCGAAGGAGGGTCGATCTCGGATCTCTCCATGCGAATCGGTGTCGGCTCCGAGGTCCGCTTCAAGATCCAGCTGCCCGAAGGATGGTCGCTGAAGTACGAGGGGGGGATCCGCGCCACTCTACGCGATGAAAACTGGAATGAGCAGCTGGGGGTGGTGATCAATCCCGGGGAGTGGCAGGTGCGTAACGGGGACCACACGCTGACCTTCGACTGCAGGTTCAATGGCGGTGAGGAGACGAGAGCCCGGGTTGAACTTCGTACCCGTGAGCCGGCGGAAACAGTGACCTCACGGGGCGCGGGAGAGTAGTCGGATCAATCCTCTGACGTCGCCGTTTAATACCGCCTGCGCTTCGGCGCAAAAGCCCCCTCTAAAACCTCCCGGGGGAAGTGCTCGCTGGGTGTCTCACCGCGGGATGCATAGAGATAGAGCGCTGTCCTGAAAATCGCGTTAAGTGCGCTCAGTACTACCATGGAGAGTATGATCCAGACGATCCCGATCGCGATGGCCGGGAACAGGATCGGTCCACCCGCTGCAGCACCGGCGGCGATCAGACCGAAGGCAGGCAGCCACAGCAGAATACCGACGATCCCGAAGCCTATCTGAGCCGTGACGTTTTCCCCCCAGGTCTTCTTGAAAAGCTGACCGGAGCGCCTGAGGGCTTCCATCACTCCAATGTCCTCGACGACCAGGATGGGAACTATCAGGAATGTTACAAGCGTCCAGGCGAGCCCGATGAGTCTGATCACGATCTTCCCAAGGAAATCCAGTTTCTCCTCTACGATTTGCAGGACCAGTGAAACCGTGGCAGCCACGAACGCCCACTTGAATATGAGCCAGAGCTTCGCCATGGCTCCCCCGATGGCGCTACCGACGGTGGGATCACCACCCTGAAGACGATCGAGGGCGGCATGTACAAGAGCGGCGTTGAAGAAGATGGCGATAAACATGAGAATGAAATACATGACGAAGAGGACCACGTAGTACATCGGGTCACCTTCCTCGAGTACCTCTAATCCGACAGTGAGCGAGATGGGGAGAATGAAGGAAGCGGCGACAATGATGCTGGCCAACCCCGAAAGGATCGGCAGCCACAGAAGTTCCTTGTCCGCTTTGAGTACCTGCCAGGAGGCGCCCAGCAGTTTGAAGGTATTCTCTATACGTCCCATGTGGATTACTCCGGATGATTTCTGGTTATAAAACCGTCGTGAACCGGATTGTACCGCAATAAAGTAGGTAATAAAAGGAAATGGACTCGCACATACTGCCCGGTATCTGCTCAGGGCCCCGGTCAGCCTGGAACGGATGCGATCAACACAGTAACCGTTAAAATCATCAAACTAATATGATGAAAGCGACTGACATGAAAGCAATTACATATACTAGATATGGATCTCCAGATGTCCTCAAACTCATTGAGGTGGAGCAGCCGGTACCCGCGGATAATGAAATTCTCATCAAAATTCATGCTACGACCGTCACCGCCACCGAGGCTACCTTCCGAAAAGGTGAGCCCTATTTTTCAAGGCTGTTTACAGGAATTACAAAACCTAAACACACAACCCTGGGGGAGGAGTTATCCGGGGAAGTCGTAGCATGTGGCAGCGATGTAACCCGTTTCAAAAATGGCGACCAGGTTTTTGGCACCGCCGGACCGAAATTTGGTGCCAATGCAGAGTATATCACCTCACCTGAAAATGGTGTCCTGGCTATCAAACCATTCAATCTGGACCATGCAGAATCCGCCTCCAGTGTGGACGGATTTTTGACCGCTCTGCCCTTTTTGCGGGATACTGGAAATATTCAAAAGGGACAAAAAGTCCTGATTTATGGAGCTTCTGGAAGTATCGGTGCTGCAGCGGTTCAGATTGCCAATTACTACGGTGCAGATGTGACAGCAGTAACCAGCTCCGCCAACGTTGAATGGGTCAGGGCTCTTGGAGCACAGCACGTAATCGACTATACCAGTCAGGACTTTACGAAATCAGGAGAGACTTACGACCTCATTTTTGATGCAGTAGGTAAAACAGCTTTTACACAGAGCAAACAGTCACTGACTCCGAAAGGGATATTTCTTGAGGCGGGGTTTAGCCTGGGATTTCTTGTCAATGCACTTTGGACCTTAATGGGCTCCGGGAAAAAAGCCAGATTTGCTGCGACCGGTCTCAGAAAACCTGAGGAAAGAACGAAAGACTTAATAGTGCTTAAAGAGCTTCTGGAATCAGGCCGGATCAAACCTGTTATTGATAGAAGTTATCCTCTTGAGGAGATAGCTAAAGCCCACAAATATGTAGACTTGGGACATAAAAAGGGCAATGTGGTCATTACTCTCATTGAGAACCCTTCAACTAAATAGCTGAAGCGGAAACGGTGACCTCACGGGGCGCGGGAGAGTAGTCGGATCAATCCTCCGCCGTGAAGGGCAGGATGATCCTGAAGGTGCTGCCTGAGCCGGGCTCACTCTCGAGTTCGATCGTTCCATTATTGAGGTGAACCGCCCACCTGGCGATGGCGAGACCCAGCCCTGATCCTGTTCCATCTTCCCGCGTTTCCACAGCGATCTGGTGGAATCTTTCGAATACCTTCTCCTGCTCCTCAGGCGGGATACCCGGGCCGGTGTCGCTGACCTCGATCACGCCGTTCCCTGTATCGTTGCAGCTCACCACCAGGTTGATACTGCCTCCGGGCGGTGAGTACCGGATGGCGTTGTCGAGCAGGTTGATGAGAGCGTGACGGATCATGCTCCTGTCGGCAGTGGCCCAGACCTCGACCTCGGATGAGGTGTTCAGGTCCTGATGCTTCTCCTCGGCCAGGATGCCGATCGACTTGACGACCTCCTCGGTCAATTCGTTCAGGGAGAATGATTCCCTGGCACCGGTAACCAGACCGGCTTCGGCCCGGGACAGGGAGAGCAGGGCGTCGACCGTCGAGGTCATGTGGTCCGTCTCCTCCAGCATGCTGCCGACCACATCCCGGAACGATTCCAGATCGGTGGATTCCTGCTGTCCCACCTCTCCGACACTGCGGAGTACCGTCAGCGGTGTGCGCAGGGCATGCGAGGCATCACTGGTGAAACGGCGGAGTTGATCGAAGGAGGATTGGAGCCGGCCGAGCATCTCATTGAATACCGTTGCCAGTCTTCCGAACTCATCGTCGGGATTTCCGACCGGCAACCGGTCGGATAATCGTTGAGCGGTTATCTCCTCCGCCCTGGCAGTCAGGGTGGAGACCGGCGCGAGAACCCTGCCGGCCAGCAGATAACCACCGATCGCTGCCAGGATCAGCATGATCGGTATGGCCAGGATCAGCATCCGGGTCAGACTCTGCAGGATTCCCAGAACCACTTCCGCATCCTCGGCTACGGCGATCTGGTAATCACCCCTGGTCCGGTTGTGGATGTCGGTTATCGTCAACAGGAAGAAGCGGCGACCCTCCGCAGACTCCCATACCCAGGTGGAATCGCTCGTGGTCGCCAGCAGGGTGGTGTCCAGCCCGGCCCGGGCCCAGTCATCTGATCGGTAGAATTTCTCGTCATTGCGGAGTATCCGGAAGTAAGGAAGGATCTCGTTCTCCTCGAGATCTCCGATCTCACGGTAGAGCGACCGGGTATCCCGGTTGGCCTGGATAAGGTTGTCGAGAGTGGATGTGCGCTCCTCGAGCCTCTCATAGGTCTGGCGTTCCAGCTGACCTTCCAGAAGGAACCAGGTGCCGATGGAGAGGACGGCCATGATGGAGGCCAGGGAGAGGGTATACCAGAGAGTCATGCGAACGCGTATGGTGGTTGGACGGAATTTCACTGGTTGTTCTCTCCGATGATGAATCCCACGCCCCGGACGGTGTGGATCAGCTGCTGCTCAAAGGGCTGGTCCACCTTCTTCCTCAGGCGGGTCATATGAACATCGATCACGTTATCGATCGGGGTGACGCGGTCTGTCTCCATCCAGACATCCCTGGCGAGCATCTGACGCGATACGATGTGTCCACTGTTGCGCATCAGATACTCCAGCAGGTCGAATTCCCTGGCAGAGAGCTGGATCTCCTGCTCCGCGCGTCTGACCTGACGGGTTACCAGGTCCATTTCCAGGTCATCGCATTTCAGCCGCAGGATCTGGTCTGACCGTCCGCGTCGGAGGAGCGCCCGGATGCGGGCCAGGAGTTCGGGGAACGCGAACGGCTTGATCAGGTAATCGTCGGC
>JALGWK010000432.1 GCA_025774205.1 bacterium | reverse complement strand
CGTGCGTGACACTGATCCCCGGGAGCAGGAACTGATCGAGCGTCTGGAGATCGAGGTCATCTCCACCGATGACATCCGGAACCTGGCGGAGAACGTCAGAACGCAGATGGATCGACTGAGCGAACTGACCGATGTGATCTATATCCATATCGACATGGATGTTCTGGCGCCCGAGGAGGTGCTTGGACACGGTCTGACCGCACCTGACGGTCCGACGAGTCAGCAGCTGGCCGCCTGTCTGGAACTGATCTTTCAGTATCCGAAGGCGGCCGCGATCGGTATCGCCTCGACCCCGTACGGCCCGCGCGACCCCGACCACCTCTCCCGGCAGGCCGCCATCAGGTTGATCGAGGGGGCGATCAAGGGAGTGTTGAAGAGGGATTGAGTCGAATATCCGGGGGGTGTTCCGTCATTCGGGACGGAAACGCTCCCCGAACCTCAGGGTGACCGTTTCGACGCCGCCATCGGGCAGCAGAGTTACGATATAGAGCCGGTCGTTCTCGCCTGCTTCCACAAAGGGCTGACCGGGATCCCCACCCAGGAGCCGCACCAGTTCCGGGGTGGTGTTGCTGTGGCCGCTCACCACGTGCCTGCCCGGCAATCTCTTCAGCAGTTCAGCTGTCACGGCCAGATTCCGCGGATCGTAGATGGAGACCGGTAGCTCTAACCGCTCGGCCAGGGGGACGACCGTATCACGCGTGCGGATGAAATCGGTGCTGTGGATAGCCGTGATCCCGGCGTCCTCGAGCAGGTCGGCCAGGGCGACTGCCCGCTCGCGGCCCTCTCCGGTCAGGGCAGGATCGGCGCTCCCGTCCTGCACCTTCTCGGCATGGCGCACCAGGAAGATGGTGATGACCGAAGTGTCCTCCTGGGCGGGGACGACCGGTCGGGGAGTGAGGATGATCGCAATGACCAGCAGGACGATGGTCGTGGGGATCGATCGGATCAACCGCCGGTTGAGAATGCTCCGCATGCAGAGGCCACCTTTCAATGGTGGTGCTGGTGCCCTGTCACGCAACAACCGTCGCATTCGAGCGGCGCCGTATCTCGACCGACTGCGTTGTGACTCCTCGCCATAGCCACCGCTATGCCTCGTCGCCACGCCTTGCCGGTCAAGCACGGCGTCACTCTCGGTGCAGACGCCTGTCACGTGACATGACCCTATTCCCTCCTCATGCAGATCACCGGATCCATACGGGCGGCCCGCAGTGCCGGAAGGAAGGTCGAGATGCCGCCTATCAGGATAATCAGAATCGTCACCGAACCAAGTGTCAGCGGATCAGTGGGTGATACTTCATGGAGCTGGCTCCGGAGCAATCCGGTCAGAAAGAGTGCCGCGATCAATCCTGCGGAGGTGCCAATGACCGCCAGGATCATGCCCTGCCTCAGAACCATCTGGATCAGGTCGGTGCGTCCCGCGCCGCATGCCATCCGGATGCCGATCTCCCGGGTCTTCTCACCGACCATCTCCGACATAACCCCGTAGATCCCGAGGGCGGCCAGGATCACCGCGAAACCAGCGAAGATCACCAGCAGGATCATGGTCGTCCGGCGTCCTCCGATCGAGGCCGCGATCAGGTCCTCCATGGTGTTGATCCGCCCGAGCGGCTGGTCGGAATCTAATTCGAGGAGCGCCTGCCGTACGGCCGGTACCATAGCAAGCGGATCACCGGTGGTCCGGATGAGCAGACTGCCGCCGTTGTTGGGATTCTGTTGTGACGAGAAGTAGACCTGCAGCTGGGTGTCCTCGACCAGACCTACCTGACGGGCGTGTCCGATCACCCCGACGACATTGAACCATGGCTGGGTGTCTTCACTGCCTGGTTGTCCGAACGCTCTGCCGCCCAGGGGATCAGTGTCGAGCCAGAGACTCTCGACCGCTACTTCGTCCACGACGATGACCGGGAGTGATGCAGGAGAATCGCTCGACTCGAACAACCTTCCCTCGATCAACGGCAGGCCGAGGGTCTCGAAGTAGCCGGGGCTCACTGTTCGAACCTGGCCCCACGGTCTCGGGTGGGCGTCGTCGATCACAAATCCGTCGACATTGAAGATGGTGGTGAAGCCCTGACCCGTGAACGGCACCTGGGAGGTGTAGGC
>JALGWK010000431.1 GCA_025774205.1 bacterium | reverse complement strand
GCTCGCTCGAGAAGAGTATGGATACCCCGACTCCCCAGTCCTGCGTTCCACCCATCGGGAACGGTGCACGCGCTATCCGCTGCTCTTCTGTCACTGAGCCCGTGCTGTTGTAGATGTCGTGTCCCAGGTCGAAGTAGCCGGCTTCGAAGTCGGTGAGACCGATGTCGAAGCTGACGTCCATCAGCATTCCGGTCTTCGTCGTGAAACGGATTCCGGGAGTGAGGTAGGCTACGTCGTTGGCCCCTTCCCTGTCCAGGAAGTGCCAGTCGTAGTACTCGACGAAGATAGTATCGAACTTCGTCGGGAACTCGATGGCGCCGCCAAGACCAAGGACGTTGTCCTCGAGGGTGATGTTGACATAGGTGGAGTCGTAGTAATTGACTGCGCTCTCGGGTGTGGTGCCCGTGGAATCGTAGGTGAACCTGAAGTCATAGAAGTCGAAGCTCTGCTTGTACCTCTCGAATGCTCCGTTGAAGTGGACCCTGAGAGGTGCATTCTCCCAGACATTCTGCAGGTCGAGCGTGATGAGGCCGCCGACACCGAAGGAAGTGTGTCCGGTTGAGAGCATCGGGTAGCGTACGTCCCACATATTCTGGTTGTATACCCAGAGGCCGTCGTCGTCTTCGCTGAACATGACCTTGTTCGTTTTGGGAGCGAAGCTCCACCAGTTCTGGAGGCCCAGCCAGAGTACCTGGTTGTTGGTGGGGGTGAAGCCGAGCTTGAAGCCCAGGCTGATGTCTCCGACGCGGTCGAAGTCCTCCCACTCGCCCGCCTGGTTCCGGGCGTTCATGCTCGCGTCACCCCTCTGGTAGTTCGAGAGCACGTAGTTCATACGCGCGCCGATGTCCAGCCAGTTTGTTACGCCGTAACCAATTGAGAGGATACCGGAGACAAGCATTTCCTTGTCCGTGATATCGAGTGTGGTGTCGGAGTGGGTGTGGAAGTTCCAGAACGTGATGTTCTCCCACTCGTTCGTGCTGGACCAGTACTTGGCGAAGATGCCGAAGTTGAACTCGTTCGCGCCCATCGGACGCCCATCGACTATCCGGTTGATTCCCTGATAGCCCATCAGCGATGGTAACGCGATACTGCTGGCAGAGAAGACGAGCAGGGACAGCAGAACCAGAATGAAACCTTTCTTCATGTATACCCTCCTTTTTGTCAGGATGCCTCTGAATTGTAGCACCTGCAACATGGAAATAAACCCTCTTGCGGGATATATGTCAACTCGACGGTGAATTACCCAGTCCAATGTTGACCGGGCAGTCTGCCGGGCCTATACAAGATCCCGATGAACTACTGTACTGCAGGTGAATCTGTCAGGAAGCGTATCTCCGTGACGGGCGTCGTGCAAGGGGTGAGCTACAGGTTCTGGGCGATGACCCGGGCGAGGGAGATGGATCTGTCCGGGTACGTCCGCAACATACCGGACGGATCGGTGGAGCTCGTCCTGCAGGGCCCGGAACCGATCGTGAGGAGGATGATAGAGTTCTGCGGGAGAGGGCCAGCATGGGCCACCGTGAAGTCTGTCGAGGTGGACGAGACCGGCAGTCCCGACCCGGAGGAGGATGGCCGACCGTTTCGGGTGATGTCGTGACGGGTTCCCACTGGAAGGATCAGATATGAGAAAAGTTCTCTTTCTAACGCTGGTATTGATGCTCGTCGCAGGAGTATCGGAAGGCTACGATCCACTCTACTACAACACGCTGACCGAGGTGCTCGGAGCGACGCAGGCGTCAGGAGACTTCGGCGTCGGTTTCTTCTCGGCCGGGTCTTACTGGGAGACGGACTCGACGGGGCGGGATTCACTCTACGAATTCAGGGAAGCCCTGTCGGTGATCCGCGCCTCCGTTGCCGGGCAGTACGGGCTTACATCCAGCCACACAATCGGAATAATCCTGCCGATATACCTCCAGGTGGCAGGCGAGGGTGATTCGACCGGTGTGGGAATCGCCGATCCATGGATAACATTCGACGGCTGGATCGAACGCACTCCGCAGCTGACAGGGAGAGCCGCGCTCCGGATACCGCTCAGGGGAGCCCTCGAATCAGGCGAGTACAGCGAGAGCGACCGTCATCTGGCAATAGACGGGTCCCTCAC
>JALGWK010000430.1 GCA_025774205.1 bacterium | reverse complement strand
ATTGAGCGGCTGCAGGTAGAGGTCGTAACGGTGGGTGAGGATCACTGCCCGGCCGTCTTCGGTATACCCGGTGATGCCGTAGGCGGGACGCTCGCCGACGTAGTCCCACTCCATGTCGGCGAAGCTGACCGGTGCGTTGTCCGTGAGGTTGATCTTCTCGCCGGAGGCCAGGACGTAGTTCAGGATCTGCCCCTCCTGCCAGTAGAGGAAGTGCTTCGAGTCGGGTGAGAGTCCGAAGGTCTGCTTGTGACCGGTCAGGAAGAGCGTCCGCTCACCGCTGTCGATATCCACCCGGTAGTAGTCGGCCTGCCGTTCCTTCCAGTCCGAGATGTAGGCCCGGTCGTTCTGGCCGATACCCCACTTCCCGTCACGGGTGAGGCTGATGGTCCGCATTTCATCGTCGGTGAGCCGAATGAAGCGGCGATCTGCAAGATGGAGGACCCCCCGAGAGGTGCGGTTGCGTTCGGAGTTCGCCCTGATCTTCTGGGCGGTCTGGATCTGCTCGTCCTGCCAGTGGAAGATGTCGACGTCGGGAATGAGGGCTGCCGATTTCTTCTCCGTCTCCACCTCTTCAGTCTGCTCCTTGACACCGAAGAACACGCGGGAGAGATCCTCGCTCCAGGAGAGCCCGGTCAGGTCGCTGATCACCATGCCGGCCGGGAATCCCGGCGCTTCGGCCGGATCGTAAACGATCGGTACCATCCTCCGGCCGGTGAGCCCGGTAAAGGCCAGAAGGACGTTCTGGTTCTGCTCCAGGGTGTCGATTTCGGTGCCCTTCAGGACTGCCAGGGCGCTCCCTTCCTCATCCCAGGTCATTCTGGAGTAGTCGGCCGCGTCGTTGTCGAGCGGGCGCCGCAGGCCGGTCTCCAGGTTCATCGTGTAGATGCCGTTCCCGGTCTGGTCGGCGGCGTCCACGGTCCAGGCCAGGATGGAACCGGGCTTGTTGAAGGCGTACTGGCCGACACTCCCGATCAGCTCCTCGAAACCCTCGTTCAGGTTCCTGAGGATCATGTCAGTCCCGCCGAAGCCCTCCTGTCCCCGGGGCTGGACTTTGCGCACCAGGAAATGACTGGAGCCATCCGGGAAATCGAAGGAGGAGGCATTCTCCCACGTCCGCTTCTCGCCGGTCGCCAGGTTCATCAGTTCCACCTTCTGCGGAAGTGGGTTGTTCCCCTCACGCAGTTTCTCGGCTTCATCGAACGGGACGGTGAGCCGGTAGGCGAGCCAGTGAGAGTCTTCCGAGAACTGCGGACCGGAGGCCAGCGGGATCGAATACTCTGCATCTGTCCGGAGGTTCTGCACCATGAGGGTGTCGTTCGCCCGGTGCGGGCGATAGGCGAAGGTGACCCATTCCCCATTGTCCGACAGCGACACCGAGGAGATCGAGCGCCAACGGGCGTAGTCCTCGATGGGAAGCGGTCTCGTATCCTGACCCTGCGCCGCGATCGGAGCGAGCGAGAGGAGCAGGGCAGTGATGATGAACAGCGGGGCGATGGCGATGATCCTCTTCTGGCGTTTCATCTGGTACCTCTCAGGTCTGGACCTTCCGGTCTCCACATTCTCTCAGTCATTTCGGTCATGCGGCCTTCAGTCGGAGATCACTTCTTCTCCGGCTTGTCGATGAACCGGCGGCCATTGATCATCCAGTCGGGAGCGGGCACATCCTTCAGGTAGTGATCCAGGAACTGTCTCGATCTCCGCTGGTTGTCGAACTGGTTCTCGTATTTGCGCAGCCCGTGTCCCTCTCCCGGGTAGGAGATCAGGATCACCGGCTTGCTGTTGAATCTCAGGGCGTTGTAGAACTCGATCGCCTGCAGCCATTCCACCGAGCCGTCAGCGGTGCCGTGCTGGATCAGCAGGGGAGTGTTCATGTTCCGGGCGTGGTAGACGGCCGACTGTTCGATGAACAATTCCAGGTCATCGAAGGGATTGGTGCCGAACCGGCCCTGCCCGTAGATGTCGTAACGATGCTGGTTGGTGCCGGAGCTCTTCCACAGCTGGTTGAAATCGCTCACCAGGTTGGTGGCCCCGGCGCGGTATACGATCGCCGCGAACTTGTCGGCACTCCTGCATGTCGCTGTGGGTGGTGCGCGTCCGCAGATGGATATCGGGCTGCATCACCAGGTAACCGTTGCTCAGGTAGCCTCCCAGACTGGGCGAGCCACCGTAACGCGGGGTCTGGAAACGGTGGAGGTTCTGCGAGTTCTTCTCGTAGTAGTTGATCAGCATCGGCAGCCGCTCGCCCTCACGCCGGGTCTCGGGAACTCCCAGCCAGGCCTGCAGGCGCACGCCGTCGTTGTTGGTGAAGTCGATGAGGACGCTGTGTCCCCAGGTGTACCCGGCGTGGTGCGGATTGGCGTCGGTGATCCTGGTCCGGTCAGCGAAGTTCAAATCACTCACCCAGTAGTCGGGAAACTGCTCGAAGGTCTCCCTGGTGAACAGGAATCGGTCGGCTTCTTCAGCCTTCACGACCCGACCAAAGCGACAGTCTTCGTAAGCCAGTTCGGTGAGTCGTCCCCTCCGCAGCCGGTAGAATCCCGCTTTCTTGGTCCACTGGCCGTAGGCGGTGAGGAGCATCGGCTCACGCAAGTCAATGAACCGCTGCTCCGGATCGGTCCGGACGTACCGGAATACGATCTCGTTATCAGCACCGCTGCCATTGGTGAGGCATGTGGCCGCGCCGCCGTCAAGGGGCTGAAGCCAGAGGTCGTACCGGTGGGTGAGGATGACCCCGTCGCCGTCCTCGGCCCAGCCGGTCACGCCATACGGCGGTACCGTGCCGGGATTGTCGTGCTCGGCGTCCTCGAAGGAGATCGGGGCGCTGGCGGTCAGGTTCAT
>JALGWK010000429.1 GCA_025774205.1 bacterium | reverse complement strand
CTCTTGATGTCACCCTTCATACCTCCTGTGAATAGTCTCTCAAGCGGTCTCTATGCATGACTCCTACGGTCTGAAGATCCTGAAGAAGGCCGCGGCCAGGGCCGATTGTCCGGATACCAGATCGGTGATCATCATGACGATGTAGATCGGTCCGCCGTATTCGCCCTCCAGCGTAGAAAGAACGACTTCGATGTATCGTTCCGAGAAAGATCTGAGAATGGTCTGCTCCGTGCCGGGCGAGAAGCTGATGATGCCCATCTCCTCCCGGGCCGGGATGATGTAGTAGGTCTCTTTCCAGGAGTAACTGCCGTATTCCGAGCGCTGCAGATTGCTCAGTTCGGCATAGATCCAGATCTGCTCAGAGAAGAGCAGGCTGCGGCCGGGGTAAGGCAGGATCTGGTATTCACCCCGCGTGAAAACATGTTCAGTGTCTCCGAAATCGATGGTCGCGGCCAGGGCGACCGGGGAGATCACCGGGCCGGGCGTTTCCGAGACATTCAGGTCGAGCAGGAAGAGCCTCCCGGTCGCCCTCTCAGCGATGGGATCACGCACGGAACAGTAGAGTATGTACTCACCCGGGTCGGTGTTGAAATTGAATGAATCGACCAGGAAGAGGTTCTCGGTGCCGCGCTCCGGGCTATCGATCGTGAAGCCCTCATCGTGCCAGATCGTTGAAACCAATTCGCCCTCTCCATCGAAGAGAGCGCAACTTGTCTCTGCGCGTGTCATGATCCCTGACGGTGTGTTCCGGCGAAAAACCTCGTTATACGGGATGCCCAGACTGGCAAAGATGTCTATCGATCCATCCCGGTTAGGGAAGGTGATCACATCAGCGGTGATATCGATGGCGAGATGGGCAAGACCGTAATGGACCCTGCGGGACGCGGGAGGGATGAGACGGTTGAGCTGAACGATCAGGGCATCAGAGACTGAGGTGGCCTCGGGGATCATGGCCATCAGGTTGTCAGCGGCAACCCGGCTCTCGGTGCGTCCGGCCTCGATCATCTCCTGAAGATCCCCGACATACCGCTCGATCGGCTCCGCGGTTGTAACGACTTCAACCGATCCCAGAATGCCAGAGATGACCTGGTAGGTTATCGGGTAGCCGAAGATGAAATTCGTCGTGTGGGAGGATTCAATGATGTTGTTGGGTGGACCGTATACCAGCGATACATCTCCCCGCCAGTCCCAGCCGGTCATGCTGAGATCGGAAGCGAACTGCAGTTCCAGCTTGTTGATGAGCGCTTCCGGATCGTCCCTGAGAGCCGGGTGCAGTCCCCTGAAGGTCATTTCCCTGGTAGCCTGGTAAGCCTCGATCAGGGCGTCAAGATCGGTGGAGAATTGGTGGGCCGGATAGTCATCCGCCAGAGTCCGTGAGAGCTGGAAGCCCGGGTCCGCTCCCGCGGCTGTGATCACGGCCAGTCTCTGGGCACCCTTCCTGCCGATACAGTAGGCCCGGCGAACCGTGAGTCGCCGGCGACAGGCATCGAATTCCTCCTCCAGCCCTTCGAACAGTGATTCGGGGATCCCGAGCAGTCGATCGGCGATCTCGGGCAGTTCATACCAGGAGAGGATTCTGAGAGCCTCCCTGCGCCGCCCGATGTCGGTTTCAGGGTCCTCGATCTGATCCCAGACACCGTCGAGCGAGGGTATGGTCAGGGGCTGCCAGCCATCGATGACCTCTCCTCTCAGCAGGGAGATATGGAATCGATATGGGATCTGGTAGATCAATACCTGGGTGGCGGCCATATCCATCATTTTCAGCCGCTCGAGCCTGGTCATTCTCCCTCCCGCGAGACGTCGTTCAGCCTCCAGCCGACGAAAGCGCTCCAACCGGATGAATTCATTCCCGAGGAGTATCTCGTCCCATGGTCCGAATAGCAGGAACGATTTCCACGGTTCCGATATATCCGTCAGGGACCGGTCGGGAAGTATCTCGCGCAGGAAGTCGGCTCTTTGCCGGAATACCTCGAAGGCTTCATTGGCCGACGTTCCGGGGGTCGGATCGTGTTCATCCCACCAGGCTTCCATCCAGCCCACCGGATCGACCGCGACATCAAGATTATGCAGCGCGATGGAATTGAGGAGCACTCTGGTGAGATCGAGGTCG
>JALGWK010000428.1 GCA_025774205.1 bacterium | reverse complement strand
CAGGTGTCCCGAGCTGCCGCTCGAGGGATCAACCCGGTTCACCATCATGCTTGTGGGGGTACCATGAGACGACGATTCGCCGCCCTTGCCGGACTACCGGCATTCCTGCTCCTCTTCGTTTCCTCATCCGCAGCAATATCAGCCCAGGGCCTGTCCGATCCGTTCCGTCCCCTGAAGATCGATACTCCACCGGTCATCGACGGCGTGCTCGACGACGCGGTCTGGCAGCAGGCCCCGTGGGAGACCGGCTTCAAGACCTTCACCCCCGACTACGGCATCGATATGGCAGACAGTACGAAAGTCTACTATGCCTACGATCGGGAGAACCTCTATTTCGCCTACCGCTGCTATGACAGCCGTCCCGACCTCATCAAGACTTCCATTACAGCCCGTGATCGGATCAGATCCGATGACTGGATCTGCATCAACCTCGACACCTATAACGACCACCAGTCACTCTTCGTCTTCTACACCAACCCCCTCGGGATCCAGATGGACAGCCGCTTCTCGGCGGGCAGGGAGGATGCGAGCGCCGATTTCGTCTGGTACAGCGCCGGTCAGATCACCGAAGAGGGGTACACGATCGAGGTGAAGATCCCCTTCAAGAGCATCCGGTTCTCCTACCGTGAGCCGGTGATCATGGGGGTCATCTTCGAACGGTACATCAGCCGGCTCTCCCAGGGCGGCACCTACCCCGCCCTCGATCCGCGCCATGGACCGAACTTTCTGACCCAGACACGGCCGCTCATCTATGAGAACATTGAGCACAACCGGCTGGTCGAGATTCTCCCGGGTGTGACCTACAGCGCCGGGAGCGAGCGGTCACTGACCACGGGGAGCATGGAAGCTCTCGACAATGAGCCTGCAGCCAGCCTGACGGTGAAATACGGTCTTACCTCCCGTCTCACAGTCGACGGGACCTTCAATCCCGACTTCAGCCAGGTTGAATCAGATGCCGGTCAGGTCGAGTTCAACCAGCGCTTCGCGCGCTTCTATTCCGAAAAACGCCCCTTCTTCCTGGAGGGTCGGGAGTTCTTCAACTTCGGGGCCCAGGGTGATGGTCACTTCCTCGGTTCGGTTGTACACACCCGCACCATCATCGATCCGAAGTACGGACTGAAACTGACCGGGAATGTCGGTGAGGGGAAGTCGATCGCGGCGATCGTGACCCAGGATGAGTATTCCACGACACTCGATACTTCAGACGCGGCCTATAACCCGGATCCGGCCGACTCATATATCTTCCGTTACAAGCATGGCCTGAGCCAGGACAGTTTCGTCGGCGGGGTCTTCACCATGCGTGACCAGGGGGTAGTCTCCAACCGGGTCTATGGTCTGGATGGGATCATCAGGCTCGATCCAAGCAACCAGGTGAGCTTCCACGGCTTCGGTTCCCAGGACGTGAATTCTGCCAGCGATCTCGAGATGACCGGTCGGGCGCTGGGATTCGACTATACCTACTTCACCCGTGATCTGATGCTGAACCTCATACTCCAGGATCTGAGTGAGGATTTCAATACCGAGACCGGGTACTTCACCCGGACAGGGGTGACCCGGTACCAGGCCGGTATGCTGAAGATGTTCTACCCCGCGTCGGAGTTCATCCTTCGGGCCGATGTGCTGGTGCACAGCGTGCACACGCGCGACCACTCCAGCGCAATGTGGGAACGCTACCACGCCCTCGACGGTCGGCTCATGTTCGGACGCAGTTCGATGATCTCGGCCGGGTATATCCTGCGGAACGAGATCTTTCTCGGTGATCGGTTCGACCGGAACCAGCTGAGGATCAGGGCCAATACCCAGTTCACGAAGCGGCTCTTCCTCAACCTCAGTGTTCTGGTCGGGAAGAAGATCAGGTACCAGTTGAATCCCTATCAGGGCTACGGCAGTGACCTTTCCGGGGCGGTCGTTTACCAGTTCACCGATCACCTGAGTTCGAGTTTCAGCGCTACCCACAGCGACTTCTTCGCCGATGGAAGTTCAGACAGCGAATTCGATGTCAGGATCTTCCGGAGTCGGAACACCTGGCAGATCAACAAGTACCTCTTCCTGCGGGCGATCATCGAGTACTACACGCTCCGGGATTTCGCCCTCGACACCACCGAGAAGGATCTGACGACCGATCTGCTGGCGTCCTTCACCTACATCCCCGGAACAGTGGTGCACATCGGGTATGGATCGCTCTATAACAATCTGAGTTGGGACAGCGGGACGACGAGCTATGTGGAAGCCGACCGGTTCCTGGAGATGCGAAGGGGCTTCTTCTTCAAGGCCTCCTATCTCTGGAGGTTCTAGCTGGACGAAAGAACATGGTGATCATCTCCCACCGGGCGACCGGGGGATCGG
>JALGWK010000427.1 GCA_025774205.1 bacterium | reverse complement strand
ATCACTCCGTCTAGCGAGATCGCCGAGTCGGCCGCCGCGCTGATGCCGGCCATCGGGGGGGTGTTCCTGCAGTCGGAGAGTGAGATCGGGGCGATCAACATGGTCTACGGCGCCTCGGGAGCGGGCGTCAGGGTGATGACGGCCAGTTCGAGCCCGGGCATAAGCCTGAAGATGGAAGGGATCTCCTACCTGGTCGGTGCGCAGATCCCAGCGGTGATCGTCAACATCATGCGGGGCGGTCCGGGACTGGGCAACATCGCCCCGGCCCAGGGGGATTACTTTCAGATGACGAAGGGGGGCGGTCACGGCGATTACCGGCTGATCTGTCTGGCGCCGAACAGCCCGCAGGAGATGTGCGACCTCACCATGCTGGCCTTCGATCTGTCGGACAAATACCAGAACCCCGCCACGATCATGGCCGACGGATTCACCGGCCAGATGATGGAGGCGGTGGAGTTCCCCGAGCCGGTCACCGACCTGCCGGAGAAACCGTGGTCGGTGCAGGGTACGGCCGAGACGGCCGGCAACCTCATCAACTCGATCTATCTCGACGAACTCGAGCTGGAGGAACGGACTGCGAAGCTGTACGAGAAGTACGCCGTGATCGAGAAGGAAGAGGTTCGGTACGAGGAGTTCTACACCGACGACGCCGAACTGGTCACGGTCGGTTACGGCATCGTCAGCAGACTCCTGCTCTCCGCTGTCGAAAAAGCGCGTGAAGACGGCCTGAAGGTCGGCCTGCTGAGGCCGATCACCCTCTGGCCCTATCCCTCGGTCGTCGGGTCCCGGTCGATTTCTACGGCAGATGGGGTGGGGTGGTGCCTTCGGTCGAGGAGTTGCGGAAGGCGATCTACGAGGCCTACCCGGAAGGGGGGACATCATGAGCACGGTAAATGAGCAGGTGGTGCTGAAGTGGCCCGAATCGCTCTACTCCGAGTTCAAACGTAAACCGGGGGAAGAGAAAAAGGCCACCCACTACTGTCCGGGCTGCAGCCACGGCGTGATCCACAAGCTGATCGCCGAGGCGATGGATGATTTCGGGATCAGGGACCGAACGGTCTTCGTGAGCCCCGTCGGCTGTTCGGTCTTCGGCTACTACTACTTCAACTGCGGCAACATGCAGGCCGCCCACGGCCGGGCCCCGGCGGTGGCGACCGGTATCAGGCGCAGCCGGCCCGTGACGGCGACCTGGCCGCGATCGGTACCAACAACATCCTGCACGCGGCCAACCGCGGTGAGAACATCACCGTCTTCTTCGTCAACAACGCCATCTACGGGATGACCGGCGGTCAAATGGCCCCGACCACCCTGGAGGGACAGAAGACCACGACCTCGCCGACCGGCCGCGATATCTCCACGACCGGCAAACCGCTCCACATGGCCGAACTGCTGGCCACCCTCGACGCCCCGGTCTTCATCGAGCGGGTCGCCATCACCGACGCCAAGCATATCCTCGCCGCCCGGAAAGCGGTCCGCAAGGCGTTGCAGGCTCAGATCGACCGGAAGGGCTTCTCCTTCGTGGAGATCCTTTCAACCTGTCCGGTCGGCTGGAAGATGGAACCCCAGGAAGCCAAGGTGTGGTTGGAAGAGAACATGATGAAGGTCTTCCCGCTCGGGACATACAAGGACACGTTGAAAGAGGCCGAACCACTTCCCGCGGCGCCGGTATCGATACCCGCCGAAGAGATCCCCGATGTCCTCTTCAAGGGAACCATGGCCTTCGAGCGGACCGGTGAACCTGACTGGGGCGAGGTGCCCGAACGGTACCGGGAACCGAAGATCAAGGTGGCCGGCTTTGGAGGACAGGGGATCCTGTTCCTCGGCGCCCTGCTGTCCAATATCGCCCTGCGGAAGAACTTCCATGTCACCTGGCTGCCGGCGTACGGACCGGAGAGCCGGGGCGGGACCGCCAACTGCAACGTCGTGATCAGCACCCGGCCCGTCGCGGCCCCCCTGGTCACAGAACCGGAGGTCGTGATGGCCTTCAACGGTCCCTCAATGGATAAGTTCGAGCCGCTGGTGGAACCGGGAGGCATGCTCCTGTACAACACCTCTCTGATCTCACAGGAACCGACCCGCGACGATATCGAGAACGTGGCCGTTCCGGCCACCGGTCTGGCGGACGAACTCGGTGACGGCAAGGTCGCGAACCTGGTCATGCTCGGCGCCTATCTGGCCTACACGGAAATGTTCACCGAAGAGGACGTGAACGAGGCGCTCGATGCGGTGATCAAATACAAGGAGATGCTGGAACTCGACCGGAAGGCGATTGCCCGCGGGTATCGATTTATTCGGGAATCGCAGTAAGCCAGAGGACCACCCGGGAATCGCAGTAAGCCGGTCAGCCTCAGATCGTATCCGGCTGGCAGAGAACATGGTTCCGTTTCAGAAAAAACCTGTACGACGTTTTGCGTACAAGATTTGTTGGATATGAAACACTTTTGAGCAGCTGTAACGACCCCCTCTGATGCACCGGAATCACACCGATCCATGATGAAACTGTAACTTATTGAAATGTATCATGTTACATTGTACGACAGAGTGCGTACAATACTTGGCAGAATTCGAAATGCGATTGTTTCCAGAGGAAAATGTACGCCAATTGTCGTACATCAAAATCTTGAAATAGAACCCTTTCTGAAGCGGCTCCTCCTGTAGCCAGGCCGGATCACTCGCGGCGCACATCCAGGCCGGATCACTCGCTACGCAGCGCCTCCACCGGGTTCACGGACGAGGCCTTCAGGGCCGGCTTCATGGTGGCCGCGATCGCGACGGCGAGGAAAAGCACGGTCACCCCGATGAAGGTGATCGGATCGGCCGGATTGATGCTGAAGAGCATCGTCTCCAGGGCCCTGGTGGCAATGAGCGCGATCCCGAGACCGATTGCCGTTCCGATAGCGACCAGTTTGAATCCCTCCCAGACGATCAGGCGGACTACCTGGGACTTCTGGGCTCCCACACTCATCCTGATGCCGACTTCCCTGGTCCGGCGTGAGACATCATAAGCGATCACGCCGTAGAGCCCGATGGTGCCGAGGATGAGGGAGAAGAGCCCCAGACCCATCAGCAGCGCCGCCAGTGTCCGCGGGAGGAAGAGCATCAGCTGGAGGTGCTCGCGGAAGGTGATGATGTCGAGGATCGGCACGTGCGAGTCGAGGTCGCGGATCTCGCTCCGGATGAGCTGAGTGAATTCGCGGGCGTCACTGCTGGTGCGGACCACCAGGTTGGAGAGGAACATGTTGTCCTGCCCGGTCGGCAGGTAGATGAACGAACGGTCCCGCTCGCCGAGGGAGCG
>JALGWK010000426.1 GCA_025774205.1 bacterium | reverse complement strand
ACCGGGAACATGAACAGCTTCCTGCGCAAGGATGAGGTCCAGGTCGTAGCTGTCTGTGATGTCGACCAGGACCATCTCGAGCGGGCGAGGCAGACGGTGAACACCGTCTACGGCAACAATGCCTGCCGGACCTATACCGACTTCCGGGAGATCATCGCCCGGGATGACCTGGATGCCGTCTCGCTGGCCGTTCCCGACCAGTGGCACGCGATCGCCATCCTGGCTGCCCGGGCCGGTCTTGACATCTACGGCGAGAAACCCCTCTCCCGAACGATCAGGGAGAGCCGGGCCATCTGCGACGCGGTCCAGCGCTACGGACGGATATGGCAGACCGGCAGCTGGCAGCGTTCGAGACGCCATTTCCTGCATGCCTGCGAACTGGTCCGGAACGGTCGTATCGGGAAGGTCCGGTTCGTCGAAGTAGGCCTCCCCACCGGCAGTGCTACCGGACTCAAGGAGCCCCTGCCGGTGCCGGCGGCACTCGACTGGGACTTCTGGCTCGGTCCGGCGCCGTGGCGGGAATACTGCGAGTTCGGCAACAACACCGACTGGGCCGGCCACCATATCGACATCGCCCACTGGGGCCTCGGCTTCGACCGGACCGGCCCATACGAGATCTCGGGCAAGGGCGACTATCCGGCCGAGGGGTTGTGGGACGCCCCGACCGATTACCACTTCACCTGCAAATACGCCGGGGATGTCACCCTTGAAGTCGGCAGCGTCTCCCGGATCGGATTCATGGGGGCGAAGTGGCATGGCGATGACGGCTGGATCCACGTCCGCAGGGGCAACCTGCGGACCGGCCTGACAGCTTCCAATCCGGACTGGCTCAGGTACGAGGAGATCGGACCGGGCGATGAACGCCTCTACCAGAGCAGTGATCACATCCAGAACTTCATCGACTGCGTGAAGAGCCGGCAGGAGACGATCGCTCCGGTCGAGACTGCCTGCCGTTCGGTCAGCGTGGGGCATCTCGGTGAGATAGCCATGCTCACCGGCCGCACCATCCGGTGGGACCCGGTGACCGAAATGATCCTCGACGACCCGGGCGCCAGCGCCCTTCTCGGACGTTCGTACCGCAAACCTTGGATACTCTGATGCCTGCAAAGATGATGACCATCGATCGAGTCACCCGCGCTCTCACCCTGCTCATGCTCCCCCTCCTGCTGTGCCTCACCATACCGTCACAGGTGTCAGCTCAGCGCGGGGGAACGCGGCAACTGCTGGTCTTCTCGCTCTGCGAGGGCTTCGCGCACTCGGCGATCGGCCCGACCGAGGTGGCTCTGCGAGCCATGGGTGAGCGCACCGGCGCCTTCGAGGTGACCGTCTCGACCGACATGGCGGTCTTCGAGGCCGCGAGCCTGGCCCGTTTCGACGCCGTGCTCTTCAACAACACCACCAATCTGGAGTTCGCGGATCCCGACCACCGCCGGGCGCTGCTGGCGTTCGTACGCGGCGGCAAGGGAGTGATCGGCATCCACGCCGCGACCGACAACTTCTCCAACTGGCCCGAGGCGGCGGCGATGATGGGCGGCCTTTTCGATGGCCATCCCTGGACCGCCAACGGGACCTGGGCGGTCAAAGTCGATGAGCCCGGTCACCCCCTGAACAGATCCTTCGGTGGACAGGCCTTCCTCATCAGTGACGAGATCTACCAGATCAAGGATCCCTATTCCCGCGACACCCACCGGGTCCTGCTGAGTCTCGACATGTCGAACCCCCGTAACCACCAGGTCGAGGGGATCAACCGGGAGGATGACGATTTCGCCATCGCCTGGATCAAGCCCTTCGGTGAGGGTCGGGTCTTCTACTGCTCCCTGGGGCACAACCACGAGGTGCTGGAGAACGAGGCGGTCCTCGAGCACTACCTGGCCGGGATCCGATACGCTCTCGGCGACCTGGAGGTGGACGACACTCCGAGCGGCACGCTCTCCCCCACCCCCCGTCCGGCCCTGACCACCGACGCCGGCGCGGTGGAGGACCCCTTCATGACCGTGGTCCACCAGGAGGCCGGATTCAGCCGGCTCTCCCAGTTCGCCATTGAACAGGGGATACAGAACACTTCCCCGGCACACCACCGGCAGATCGAGGGGCGGCTGATCGAGATACTCGACAACCCGGAGAGCACCTACACGGCCAAGCAGTTCGTCTGCCCGGATGCTGCGCCGGATCGGACCCGAACGCACCCTGCCCCACCTGGCCCGGATGCTGCTCGATCCCGAACTGACCGACGACGCCCGCTTCGCCATGCAGGGACACCGGTCACCGGAGATAGACCGCGTCCTCCGGGAGTCGCTCGGCCAGCTCGAGGGCCCGGCGCTCATCGGCGTGATCGGCACCATCGGACAGAGGCGTGACCGGGTCGCCGTTGCGCCGATCGCCAACCTCATCGACCGGGACGATATCCGTCTCTCCAGGGCCTGCATCACTGCCCTCGGCCTGATCGGCGGTGGGGAGGCTTATGAGGCACTGATTGCCCTGCGCCTGCCCTCTTCACTCGACCCGGTCCGCATGGACGCGCTTCTGCGCTGCGCCGATAACCTGGTCTCGGAGGGAGCTCACGCGCAGGCCCGCGACATGTACGACCGGATGACGACCGACACCTACCCGGTGCCGATCAGGATTGCGGCCTGGCGGGGACTGGTACGCAGTCAGGGAGCGGAGGCGGCTCCTTCCTTCCTGACCATGCTGAGGAATGATAACCAGGAGATCCAGAGGGCGGGCGCGCGGTACATGATCGAGATGAAGGACGTCATCGATCTGATGCCTGTCGCCGGGGAGATCGACTCCTTTCCGGAGGGCGCCAGGGTACTGGCCATCTCGGCTCTTGCCTCCGCCGGAGTCAGCCGCGCTACCCCGATCGTGGTCAGGTATACAGAAGACGGAAGTGAGGCGGTCCGTATGGCCGCGATCAGCGCCCTGGGTGACCTGGGCAACGCCTCCCATGTGGCGCTGCTGATCGGGATCGCAATGGATGTTGAGGGCGAGGCAGCCTCACTGGCCCGCGACAGTCTCATCCGTCTGCGCGGCGAGGGCGTGGATGACCGGATCATCACGGCGGTTAAGGAACAGGAGGTCCTGCCCCGGGCATTACTTATCGAAGTACTGGCCGAACGACATTCAACAGCGGCTATCCCGACCTTTTTCACCCATGCCGGAGAAGGAGAATATCTTGTCCGCCTGGCATCGATCACCGCCCTTACAGGTCTGGCCAGGGAAGAACATCTGCCTGCTCTGATCATGCTTCTGGAGCGATTGGGTCAACGAACCGAACGACCTGAACTGGAAAGCGCGATCGTGGCCGTCTGTGAACGGATGGCCGATCGTGAACAGGGCCTGACTCTGGTATTGGAAGCCCTCGATCGGGGAGGAGAACAGGAGCGGGTCTCCCTTTACAGGATACTCGGCCGACTGCCTGATCTGCGGTCACTCTCAGCCCTGAACAGGGGATCCCGTGACCCGAGTCGGCAGGTCCGGCTCATGGCGATCAAGGCCCTGGGACTCTGGCCCGACACAGCCCCCATGGGAGCCCTCTGGAGTGTCGCGCGTGCTGCTGCTTCGACTGAAGAGCGGACGGTGACGATCGAGGGTATCCTGCGGCTGCTGAGCCTGCCCAACGAGCGTTTCCCTCTGGAAGATGAACAACAGTTCAAGATGCTCTTCGAACTCGCCGATAGCAGTGGTGAGAAGCAGCTGATTCTCGATGGCCTCACCGGCCGGTCTGATCTTTGGATCTTCGGGATGGTCGAACCACTGCTCGATGATCCGGCCCTGTCGGAGAAGGCCGGAGCGATCAGGGCTGTTCTGGTCGAGGCAGTCGCGCGGACCGTAACGCACGACGCCGTCGGTTGTCTGGTCACCCTCGCTACTGCCGCTGCTCCCCAGTACGACGGTGGCGGGAATAATGCCCTGACCGACGACCGGTGGGGCTCCACCAGCGCCGGTGACGGGAGGTGGCAGGGCTTCGAGGGTGAAGACCTCGATGCCGTCATCGACCTCGGCCGCGTGATCGACATCAACAGCATCAGGGCCGGATTCCTCGAGGCCAACATGAGCTGGATCTTCCTGCCGCGGGAGGTGACCTTCTCAATTGCCGGTGAAAATCGGGTCTTCGAGACGGTAGCAACCATCACGATCCCGGTCCCGGGCCAGGAGCAACCGGACGCGACCCGGTCGTTCTCGACCGAACTGACCGGAAAGAGAGCGCGCTACGTCCGGGTGGTCGCGAAGAACATCGGCACCCTGCCCACCTGGCACTCGGGCGCGGGAGG
>JALGWK010000425.1 GCA_025774205.1 bacterium | reverse complement strand
CTCGACTGGTACGCCGCTGACGCCTATAGGAGCCATCCCGAAGGAAGTCCGGTAGTGGATCCTGTCGGACCTTCCGAAGGGAGAGAACGGGTCGTCCGGGGAGGTTCCTTCAGGAGCGATCCAGCCGCAACGAGGTCGGCGGCGCGTGACCGGACCCGCACCGAAGCCTGGCTGATGACCGATCCCCAGATCCCGAAGAGCCTCTGGTGGTATTCGGACTGCATCGATGTAGGATTCCGTGTAATATGCGAACCGGATGACGACAGAAGCTGACCTGCCGGGATCCATGAAAATCCAGACACCGGCCGTGAGCCGCATGGGAGGAATCGTTCCATGAGCGAGAAGAAGGATGGACCCAACCGGAGAGAATTCATCGAGATCGCGGGGCTGGTGGGAGTAGCAGGCGCCGCTGGACTGGTGGCTGCGGGCTGTAGTGGTGGCGGGGTGGGCGACACCTATGCCGATTATCAATATCCGGACATGCTCGAGACCGCCCCCGACGGACCGGTCCTCAAGGCGGGGCTGATCGGCTGCGGCGGGCGCGGCACCGGCGCGGCGGGACAGTTCCTCTCGGCCGGGCCCAATCTCGAGATCACTGCCATGGCGGACATCTTCGAGGACCGGCTCAACGGGTGCCGCAATTCACTCAGAGAGAATCGCAACGTGGAAGTCGCCGATGAGAACTGCTTCACCGGATTCGACTGCCATCACCAGCTCCTCGAAACCGATGTCGACGTGGTCCTGCTGGCCACGCCGCCCTATTTCAGGCCGAGCCATTTCGAAGCCGCTGTCGACGCCCGCAAGCACATCTTCATGGAGAAACCGGCCGGGGTCGATCCGGTCGGCATCCGGAGCGTGATGGCCGCGGCCAGGAGGGCCGAGGGAGCGGGACTCACGATCGTGACCGGAACCCAGCGCCGTCACCAGGCCAACTACCTCGCAACGTTCAGGCAGATCACCCGTGGCGTGATCGGTCAGATCGTCTCGGCCAACGTCTACTGGAACGGCAGTGTACCATGGTGGCGCGAACGGCAGCGGGGTTGGACCGACGTGGAGTTCATGCTCCGCGACTGGGTCAACTGGATCTGGGGTTCCGGCGACCACATCGTGGAGCAGCACGTCCACAACCTCGACGTCGCCCACTGGTTCATGGGTGCTCATCCGGTGAAGGCGGTCGGCTTCGGCAGCCGTCACCGACGTCCCTCCGGCGACCAGTTCGACAACTTCAGCATCGACTACGTCTTCGAGGACGGGCGCCATATGCACAGCATGTGCCGCCAGATCTCGGGGTGTACCGACAATGTCTCGGAGTTCCTCATGGGCACCGAGGGGTATACCAACGGGATCGACAAGCTCTGGAACCACGCCGGCGAGCTGATCTGGGAGTACCCCTACGAGACCGACGAGGAGGGGAACCGGACCAATAATCCACGACCCTACTTCCAGGAGCACATCGACCTGGTGACATCGATCAGGCAGAACCGGGCCTTCAACGAGGCGGAGAATACCGCCATTTCCACCATGGTGGCCGTCATGGGACGGACCTCGGCCTACACCGGCAAGGAGGTCACCTGGGAGGAGATGATGAACTCCGACATGAAGCTCGGGCCCGATCCGTTGGAATTCGGTTCCTCTGATCTCGTGCGCGGAGTCGTTCCGGTACCGGGGACCGTTTGATACCGACCTGGATCTGTCCGGCGGGGGCGGCGCTCAGCCGCTTCCGCCGGGTCTTCTGACAGCCCGTACCTTCCCGCCGTCGATCATGAAGAAGAGCGCGGCCGGGGTTCCCTTCTCATCAAGTTCGAACCCGATCATCACCCGGACCGGTGACTGCGGGGAGTACGATTCGAATTCGGTCAGAGAGACCGGATAGAGTTCCGCCTCGGCGCCGGGCACTCCCCGCACCAGTTCGATCCCCATCAGTTCCCCGCCTCCCCAGTCGTACTTGATGAAACCGGTCTCGCGCTCGTATTCGATCGCGATCCAGACCGAGACCCTCATCCCCTGGCGAAGGGCGAAGGCCGCCTCCAGATTCTGGTACGTGCCGTAGCGCTGCTCTCGCATCTCCATCCAGTTCCGCTCTTCGGAGGCCAGTTCGTCGAGGGGCATGCGCCCGCCGA
>JALGWK010000424.1 GCA_025774205.1 bacterium | reverse complement strand
CTGCTGCAGGTGTTGAAGAGGCCATAGACCGACTGCTCACAGAGATGGATGGCAAACTTGCCCAGGTCCTGGGCGTCGATCCACTGGACCGGATCGTCATACTGACCCGGGACGAGTACCTCTCCGCCCCGATCGATCCGGATCGGCCAGTAGGGAACCCGCGTAGTCGGGTCCATCCTGCCGGTGATCAGACCGGGTCGGACAACTGTGGTCCGGCCGGGGAAGGCCTCCTCGGCGGCCCGCTCGCAGAGCACCTTGCGGCCGCCATACGGCGAGCCGGTCTCCGCCTCCCCGGTCTCTTCGTTGAAGACACAGAGGACACCGTTCTCATCCTGACCGACGATATTCTCATTGGCGAACACGGACAGGGTGGAGATGAACAGGTACTGCTGGACGGCATCCTTCAGCACCTCACCGGAGAGGCGTACCCACTCGGGCACCATGGCCGGGTTGTCTATCACCACGTCCCATTCACGCCCCCTGAGGCTTTCCAGGTCATCGTTCCGGTCGCCCCGCAGTTTCTCCACCTCGGGGAACAGTTCTGGCCGCGTCTGTCCGCGGTTGAAGAGGGTGACGGTGTGACCCCGCTTCAGTGCGTACTCGACCTGGTGCGGTCCGATGAAACCGGTCCCGCCCAGGATGAGGATTCGCAGGGGATTGCGGACCGGCCGCTCCTCGCCGTTCGAACAGCCCAGCAGGCCCCGCCGGCCGCGATCGAGGTGTGGATGAAGTCTCTCCGTGTCGTGCTCATCTTGAATACTCCTCTTTCAATCCTCTTCGGATGCGGTTCAGACGAACGGCTGTCTGATGACTGTTTTCAGTTTTTCCGGCGCGGTCCGGCGGGGATCGCCCAGATAGATCTCGTGATGCTTCCCCTTGAGGGTGCCGCCCTGCTCCCTGATGAAGGCGTGCAATCTTTCGATGGTCGGTGCTTCGTCGGCATAGGGTCCGATGTACATGATCTGGGCTGACCGGCCCTCATCGTACTCGGCCAACCGAATCCTATCAAATCCGGGGAGCCCCTTCTTCCGCTCCGCCTCTACTCGAGCCTCCTGGAAGATCTCTTCAGTCACGAACTCCGGCTGCATGATCATGGCCGTCCACTGCCAGGCATCCTTGTCCTCCTGGCTGAAGAGGTTCATATCCTCGACCCACCACAGGCCCTCAAGCGGCATCACGGTGAAATTCACTTCCTGGGGTCCCAGCTTGATCATGAACTTGAGGGTGTAGGCGACCGAATAGAGCACCCCGAGGGCCTCCTTGTACGACTCGGCCGTGTTGGGATCACCCTGCCCGTCAACCATCAGGAATTGCATCGCCGGTACGTCGACGACTGAACATTCCTTCTTCGACGGGATGTATAGGTGCTTCAACTCCTTCTTGAAATCGATCTTCTCCACGGTACGCACTCCCCATCTGTGAGAGACGCGACTTCTCGGCCTCACCATCTGTTACTGCGGATAGTCAAGACCATCCACATTTGACCGAATCCGGTAGATGACCGGAATCATCTCTCCGCTCTCCTCCTCAACCAGGAAACAGATACAGCCGTGAGAGATTGAAGCATTAGAGACCGGTTTCGGCCAGCGGGAATCTCCCAGGTACTCCCCCTCCGGGCTCACAACCCGGAATCGGCTGCCGCCCTTTTCTCTGGCCTCCTCATGCGTCTCCGACATCAGCAACCAGAGATACCCGAAATCGTCAACGATCACTGTGGTCCAGTGCGGCTTCCGATCGGCAATGATGAGGGCTGCCCTGGTGGCCCGGGAAAATTCCTTGTTACGATCTCGTGCTTTCTCGATGTTATCATCAAACGTTCGGTAAACCGCTGCCTTCTCTGTCGCGGTAACGACTTCCCGCTCAAGTCCGAACCTGACCTCCAGGTCCCGGTTCCCATCGATGGTGTATCGCTGCACAACCGGATTCTCTCCATCACTCATGTAGATTCCGAATTCAGGGTGACAGGCGATCGACGGGATGATGCCGTACGGAATCCGGGATATGCCCATGCTGGTGCCGTACCTGGTGTGGAACGAGCTGGCCATCATGGGTGTTGCCACCGACCAGAGGGTATCGTTCCGGGCATCGAGGATCAGCGCCTCGAAGCCCATTGTTCCTTCCATTGTACCACCCTGCCCCATGAGCTGCCGAATGATGATCCGACGATCATCCTGAGTCAGGATCACAGCATCGATATTGGCAAAGACCATGTCGGGACGCTGATCGGCAGGCACAGGCAGGACATCGACCAGTTCCCCACTGCGCCTGAAACGGGTGATCCGCTTCTGTGACCAGTCATAGGTGTAGAGGATATCTCCGGATACGCGGGGAATATCCATGCCGCGGAATTCACCCGGGCCATGTCCCTCTCGACCGAAGCGCCTCTGGAACCTCCCCTCTGAATCGAACATGACGATGCTCATGTCTCCTTCATCTTCCACGTAGATGTTCCCGTCCCGGTCCCGGGTGATCTGGTACGGATCGAACAGCATTGATCCCTCGACTTCAGGGTCCGCCCGCAACTCCAGCTCCTTTTCATACCTGAAGATGTCACCGGGATACTTCGAGGGACCGTCATTCTCCGCGATCGTGACACCACTCTCGGAGAAGACCCGGAACCGATGTGAGGGATCGCCGGTATCATCACTTGAGCAGGCGCAGGTCAGGATAAGAAACAGGAGAACAGGCGATCTTCTCGTCAGAACCAGGTTCATGAACACTCTTTCCATAGCCCGGTTGAAGGATTAGTGGAATCCGATTCTATCAGGGGACCGTTAACTGTTGAAACGACCAACTATTCACCGGGCAACTTCATGATG
>JALGWK010000423.1 GCA_025774205.1 bacterium | reverse complement strand
ATTCATCATCCCGTTGCTGAGATCTGTCCAGGTCTTGCCGAAGTCCTCGGTGACGAAGAGGTAGGTGGTGTCCTCGTCATGGGTGCGGTAGCCCGACCAGGCCACGTAGCACCGCCCGAGTTCGGTCGCCGACGGTGCCACCCGAACGACCCACTGGTCGAAGGGGATGCGGTCGCCCGGTGTGCCGCTCTTCTGGGTGCCGTCCTCGTTCCAGAACTCGAAGGTGATGTTCGTCCAGGTCTTCCCGAAGTCGGTGCTCAACTGGAGGTTCCCGTCATCGGTGCCGGCCCAGAAGACGCCCGGTTTGATCGGCGATTCGGCGAAGGTGAAGATGGTCGCGTACTGCATGTTCGTCAGGCCCGACAGCTCCTGCCGTTCCGGATCGTTGCGACTGAGGTCGGGACTCATCTTCTGCCAGCTGCCCGGTTCACCACGGGTCTCCGATCGCCAGACGTGCTGGGAACAGACGTAGACGATCCCCGGGTTGTGGGGAGAGAGATGGATCGGCGCGTCCCACTGGTAGCGCTGAGCGGGCATACCGGCCGCACTCTCTTCAGCGGTGGTCCGCCGTGCCAGACCGGTTGTCTGGCCGGTATCGAAATTCATCCGGCTCGAGGCGCCGAACTGGCTCTCGTAGTAGATCCACTCCGGATTCCACCAGTCGCGCAGAACGTAGTAGGCGTCACCGGTGGGGAGGTAGGTCCAGTCGGAGGGGAAGACACCGTATGAGTTCCGGGTCCGTGAGGGGCCGAACCATGCGCCGTTGTCCTGGGTGCCGCCCATCACATTGTAGGGAAATGCGTCGTCGACCGAGATGTCGTAGAACTGCTGGCTGGCGATCCGGTCCTTCTGGTGCCAGTGGTCGCCGCCGTCGTAGGTCTCGCTGAGACCCCCGTCGTTACCGTTCAGCATGTGGTTCGAGTTTAAAGGATCGACCCACATGACGCGCGTATCGACATGGATCAGGTTCTTGCCGTTATACCAGCGAACGCCACTGAAGGTCTTCCCGGCGTCGTCTGAGATGTTGACCCTTGTATTGCAGGCGTACAGTTTATCGGGATCGTTAGGGTCGACCTCGAGGCGACCGTAATACCCCGATTCGGTCTGGTTGATAACCTGACTGCCGCCCTGGTGCGCGTACTCGGTCATCCGCGTCCAGGTCTCGCCCTGATCGTCGGAGCGGAAGATCACCCCGGCTCGTTCCACCGGCTGGGCGATGCGCAGGGCTCCGCCGTAGATCGTCTGCAGGATGTGCCGGTTGATGGTCTGATAGCGACCGGCGTTCGGTTCACCGCTCCCCGTGTCCACTTCGGGAGTCGCCAGCAGTTTCTCGATCTCATCGATGCTTGCGATGATGTCCTCATCATCGGCGAACACTTCACGGGCGGTCTGGTTGAACCGTTCCATGTTCACCCGGGCGCTGCTCAGGAACTCCTCGTCGCCGATCAGTTCGTTCAGCGCCGAGGCGAGATCGCTGGCGGACTCAGCATCAATCTTGTTGTGGCGCGTCTGGCGGGCGATCCGGGAATCGATCTCAAGATCCGCCCACTCCCCGAAGGTGAAACTGTCACGGAAGAGATTGCGCTGGTTATAATTCGACCGGTTACTCGTCTGTGTCAGACCGAGATTCACCAGTTCGTCGAGACGGGCGTAGACGATGTTCGTGTCTTTCGGGTACATCGCCAGACCGGGACGTCCCATCGGAACGTCCATCGGCAGGCCGTTCTCAAGGCGCTTCCAGGTCCGGGCGCCGTCGGTGGTCTTGTAGAGCCAGTTCCCCTCCTGGCGGTCGATGAAGGTGTACGACCGGCGGAAGGTCTTGTAGGCCGCGGCGATGATGACGTCCGGATTGTTCGGATCCATCACGAAGTCACCCACTCCGCGGTCATCAAGCGGCCAGACCCGCTCGAAACTGTCGCCGCCATCGGTCGACTTGTAGAATCCACGGTCGCAGTCCATATCGTTGCTGTACAGCTTACCTTCGGTTGCTATGTAGACGATGTCGGGATTCGTGGGATGGACGGCAATCTTGTTGATGTAATGACTCTCCCGCAGATCCTCGAGATGGGTCCAGGTCTCACCGGCGTCGGTCGATTTGAATACACCGTTCCCGTGAGAACTCG
>JALGWK010000422.1:3380-4266 GCA_025774205.1 bacterium | reverse complement strand
GCCGCCAGCCGGTAGAGTTCGAGCCGGATATCGTGTTCCGTGCCGGTCTCCAGGGAGAGGAGCGACACCCCTCCCTCCACCCCTGTCGATTTGACCTTCGATACACCCGGCAGCGCTTCTATCTCCGGCAGGGTGACCGAGACATCGAATGAATCAGCGGCGAAACCGACCTGGAGACGCTGCGAACCGTGCATGCGGCCCGCCAGCTCATCCGGACTCCCGTCTGCCACGATCTGTCCCCGGTTGATGATGATCACCCGGTCGCAGGTGGCGGTGACCTCGGGGAGGATGTGGGTCGAGAGGATCAGTGTCTTTTCCTTCCCGAACTCCCGGATGAGTTTACGGATCTCGGCGATCTGGTTGGGATCGAGACCGGAGGTCGGCTCATCGAGGATGATCAGGTCGGGATCGTGGATGAGCGCCTGGGCCAGACCAACCCGCTGCCGGTATCCCCGGGAGAGCTCCCGGATGTCCTTCGAGAGGACGTCCCCCAGGCCGCACACCTCGATCATCTCGCGGATGCGCTGCCCGCGCACCGGCGGCTTCAGACCGCGCATCTCGGCGACGAACTGCAGGTATTCCGCTACCGGCAGGAAGTTATAGAGGGGGGAGTCTTCCGGAAGGTATCCGAGACTCTGCCGTATCTCCATCGATTCCTCGAGCACGGACCGCCCGTTGATGATGACATCCCCCGAGGTGGGAGGCATGTAACAGGTCATGATCTTCATGGTGGTGGTCTTCCCGGCCCCGTTCGGCCCGAGGAAACCCAGCACCTCACCTGTCTGTACCTCGAAGGAGATGTCGTCAACCGCGACGGTCCCGTTGTAGCGTTTTCTGAGATTCTCCACGCTGATCACGGGTATCACTCCGGTAAAAGGGTTATGCG
>JALGWK010000422.1:0-3341 GCA_025774205.1 bacterium | reverse complement strand
CGTTCCATCTATCTGAGGCTCTTGACTATCATGTACCAGTAATCGTAAACGCCCTGGACACCTTTGACGATCTCCGCAGTGACTGAATCGGTCTCCGCGCCTTGATATCCCATCATGAGATTCAGGTATCCCACACCTCTCACGAACAGTCGCTGATTCGTGTCCCAATCGGCCTTCTGCAGCAGAAGGTTCGAAGGACAGTCGAGCCGCGAAACCGGTATCTTCAACCGTTCTATCTGGACGATGTTCTCACGAATCGCCGTCCAGTCACTGTCGATCATCGCCTGCTGGTAGAGCGGCACATAGAAGGTGCCGAACTCATGCAGGGCCGGGATCCGGCGACTCTTCTCGAGCAGTTTCTCCGGTGACGGATCACCGCAGGCGGTCACCAGGAGCGCGGCGACGATCATCCCGGAAATCATCCATCTGCTTGACCGTGATTTCATACTCCTGACCTTTCCCGCGGTTCCAGGGTTCACGGAGAATCGGAGAGGCGCGATCGGGGATCACCAGATCTCACGTTCCTCGAGCCTCTTCAGTCCGATCTCCATCGGTACAATAAAACAGAATACACAGATCAAAAGCATAAAGAGACCGCTCACCGCCACACTCCACAGTTGAGCCGACTCGATCGGCCAGCCGCGTGTGATCGAGATCAGGATGCTGTAGACCGGGCTCCACTCGATAATGACCACGATCCCCACCATCGTCATGGCCAGCACCATGAAGACGATCCCGCCGAATCCGGTCGGTATCTTGGCCACATTCTCCCAGTTGAATTTCGGGTAGGCTGCCCCTACCCCGATACCGAGACCGGTTATCGAAAGGGTGATGAAAAAAATGGTCACGATCCCGATCCACCTGATCAACGGAAGTGTCCCGAGGAAGAGGCTGGTGATGATGATGAGAGCCTCTCCCAGCAGCAGGAGGGGGAAGAAGGAGATCCAGAATTTGCTCCAGAGGAAGCCCTTCAGTCCGAGGGGACTGGCACGGACCAGCCAGAAGGCCTTCCCCTCCAGGCTCACGGCCGGGAACACGAACCTGGCCGCAACCGCCGCCACAACGAATCCTGCCAGCCCCAGGTTCAGGAAAGAGATCATGTTCGTCAGTTGGATCGTGGGCATGTAAGAGGTAGCCAGCGGCAGCGCCCGGAAGTTGTACACGTAAATGACCACCAGCGCCATCAGCAGGAAAATCTGGGACCACTGGGTGATAGACGTTGATGAACCGATCAACGAAGGGAGCGTGTGAGAAGCGGGTGCGCCTGACCTCCTGGGTCTTGGTGAAGCCATTGTTGAAGGTGCGGCCGCTGACCCAGTTACCCGCTGTCACAGCCGCCATGGAGGAGATCACCAGCATCCCGAGCCAGAAGGGATCGTAGGCGAATGTACCCACCAGGTAGGAGGCGACCGACTCGGCCGCCCACTGACTCGGCAGCAGCGGCGAAAGAGGGGCCCTCATGGCATTGAAGAAGTCGACCAGGGAAATGAAGGAGTCGGGATCGAGGAGCCGTTCCGGTCTCAGGATCCGGAAGGCCAGGACCAGGCCGGCGAAAAAGAGGATGCTGACGATCATCAGGACATCTTTGGCCCGGCGCGCCGGGAAGACGTTGACGAGCACCATCGTCAGGCCCACACCGAGAACCGCCGGGATGACGACGAAGGCCAGGTTCACCACTGCCACGATCAGGTAATAGATGACTCCCCCCTCGAAGACGACTCCGTAAGCGATGAAGATGGGCAGCGCAAACAGAAGCACCATCCAGGAGGCGTTGAAGGTGGTCTCGAAAAGCCGGGAGAGGTAGAGCGCATCGTTCGAAACGGGGGCCGAAATGAGAAGCTGCAGATCCTCCGACATGAAGAAGATCCCGAAACTCGTCAGCAGGGACGACCACATCAGGATCCCGAGGAAGAAGAGGAATATCATCGCCAGGAGTTTGCCGGGCAGGATCTCGCCGAACTCCTCCACGATCTTGAACTGGAAAAGGAAGTTGTAGAAGATGTAGTAGATCACCATCCAGAAGATCGCGATGATCACGAAGAGTACGATCGAGCGGGTCAGATCCCCCTCGGAACGGAAGCGGGCGCGGTTCCGCAGGGTGTACCATCTCGGTTTCAGGAGGAGCAGGAATTCCTTGAAAAGGGGATTCTTCATGGCCGCTTTACCGACGGAGCGCCTCCACAACTTCGACCATTTCCTCATCGGTCGTGAGCTTCAGGAAGACCTCTTCCAGTCTCGCCGCTTCATCATCGCCCATGCCTGCCCGGATCCGCAGTTCCTGAAGGGTCCCCTCGGCGATGATCTCACCTTCCTGGATAATGGCGATCCGGTCACACAGTTCCTCGGCAACTGCCAGGGTGTGGGTGGACATGAAGATCGCCCCCCCACCCTTCACCCGCTCCTTGAAGAGGTCCTTCAGCAGTCTCGCTCCCTTCGGATCGAGACCGACCATCGGTTCGTCCACGATGATGATCTCCGGCTCATGGAGGAGGGCCGAACTCATGACCAGCCGCTGTTTCATGCCATGACTGTACGCTTCGACCAGTTCAGTCCCCCACTCAGCCAGCTGGAAGAACTCAAGGAGTTCCCCTATCCGTTCCTCGAGCCCTTCAGGGTCCCCGTCGAAGACGCTGTAAAGTCCGGCGATGAAGCGGAGGAACTCTCGACCGGTCAGCTTCTCATAGAGGAAGGGGCGGTCGGGGATGAAACCCACGATCCGTTTCGCCTCCACCGGTTCATCCCTGAGAGGGAATCCGCCCAGGTGGATCTCGCCGGCAGTCGGTCGCAGCAGTCCGACCAGGGTGCGGATGGTGGTGGTCTTCCCGGCCCCGTTCGGTCCCAGGAAACCGAATATCTCGCCCCTCCTGACATCCAGGTCGATACCCCTGACCGCCTCGATCGAGGAGTAATGCTTCACCAGGCCGCGCACCTTGAGAGCCGGCGCATCGGGGTTCTGTATCACCAGTGATCCCATCAACGTCCTCCCTCACCGGGGAGCGGGTAGTAGCTGACCACATCGATGGAGAGACGACCGATGATCTTCATCAGTTCCACCTGCCGGTCGAGACCGCCCCGCACAAAACTGATGTGGGTGGCGTCGGCCGGGAACTGATCGAAGGTCGGATCGACAGCGACCCAGTCCCCGATCCACACCGTCGGCCAGGCGTGGTAGTAGAAATTGCCGTCCACATAGACGACCCCGGCGTTCATGACGGTCGGCAGCCCTGCCGCCCTGGCGAGCGCTGTGAAAAGGACGGTGTGTTCGTTGCAGTCCCCCGCGTGACGATCGAGCACCTCCAGAGCCGTGGGCACACCCGCCGTCGGCACCTTGTCGAGGTAGT
>JALGWK010000421.1 GCA_025774205.1 bacterium | reverse complement strand
TTGACCTCGAACAGGAGGTGGAACGCCTCGTCGGGCTGCAGGGTGATGAGGAGCCGGTTCGAATTGGAGGTGACCTGGCTTTCCGAACCGAACATGGAGATCGGTGGCCGGCGGAACTCGATCACGATGCGGGTCATCCGCTTCGGCATCCGCTTGCCGGTTCGCAGGAAGAAAGGCACCCCTTTCCAGCGCCAGTTGTCGATGGCGAGCTTCAGGTTCACGGACCCGACACCCTCCTCGTCGAGGTATCCGGGCACCTGGACACCGTCGAGTTCCCCGGAAGTGTACTGGCCGAGGACCACTTCGTCCGGTTCGAGCGCCTTGATGGATCGGAGCACCTTCACCTTCTCATTCCGGATCGATTCCGCGTCGAACCTGGCCGGGGGTTCCATTGCCAGCAGGGTCACCAGCTGGGTCAGGTGGTTCTGAATCATGTCGCGGAAAGCGCCCGTAGATTCGTAATACCCGGCCCGTCCCTCGAGACCGAGCAGTTCCGATACGGTGATGTGCACACTTCTGATCCGGTCACGTTTCCAGAGCGATTCGAAGACGGTGTTGGCGAAGCGCAGGACCGACAGGTTCTGGACCGTCTCCTTGCCCAGGTAGTGGTCGATCCGGTAGACCTGCGATTCATCGAAGTAGTGGTGGACGAGCCTGTTCAATTCACGGGCCGACTCGAGATCGGTGCCGAACGGTTTCTCGATCACGAGCCTGGTCCACCCCTCGCCATGGTTCAGGCCCGCTTCGCCTATGCTCCGGATCGTACCGGAAAAGGCCTGCGGTGGGAGGGCGAGGTAGAAGACCCGGTTGCCGGGGAGCGAGGCGGATTTCTCGATCTCTCTGATGCGCCCGGCCAGAACCTCCCCCCCGGTCTCGATATCCGTTATCTGCTGGTAGTGGAGGCACTCGGTGCACCACGGCTGCGATGCATCGGTAGGCAGTCCCGCCTCGATGAATGCTTCCCTGACGAGTTCGCGGTATCGGACGTCATCCAGGTCGCTTCGGCCGACGCCGAGGACATGGCACGAACCATGCTGCCCCTCGTCGGTCAGCAGCCGATAGAGTGCGGGAAAGAGCTTCCGACGGGCCAGGTCACCGGTGCCGCCGTGGATGACGAAGAGGTGCGGATCGATCCGGCGCGCAGAGGCCATCAGTCGCTCTCCCGGATCGCGTGACCGCCGAACTCGCGGCGCATGACGGCCAGCAGTTTATGCGCCAGGCCTTCCTCGTCACGCGACTGCAGACGCTGCAGCAGGGAGAGGGTGAGCACCGGGGCGGCGAGATCCTGGTCGATCGCCTCGAAGACAGTCCAGCGGCCCTCGCCCGAATCGGCCACATATGGCTCGATCCCATCGAGGGTTGGATTCTCCCGCAGCGCCTTCTCGGTCAGGTCGAGGAGCCACGACCGGACCACGCTTCCATGCTGCCAGATTTCGGCGATCTGGTGGAGGTCGAGTCCGAAGTCCTCTTTGCCGGCAAGCAGCGAAAATCCCTCGGCCAACGACTGCATCATCCCGTATTCGATGCCGTTGTGGATCATCTTCACGAAATGCCCCGATCCGGTCGGGCCGACGTGTCCCCAGCCCCGATCGGAGGCGGGAGCCAGGGTTTCGAAGATCGGCCGCAAGTGGCTGATGACCTCGTCGGGCCCGCCGACCATCAGGCTGTACCCTTCCGTCAGGCCCCATATCCCGCCGCTGGTACCGGCATCAACGTAGTGAATTCCGTGTTCCCGCAGTTCTTCAGCCCGGCGCAGGGTGTCCTGGTACCAGGAATTGCCGCCATCGATGATCACATCTCCGGGATCGAGCCTCTCGAGGAGTGCCTGGAGGGTCTGATCCACGGGGTCCCCGGCCGGGATCATCAGCCAGATGATCCGGGGCAGATTGAGTCCCGCAACGAGTTCTTCAAGGGAGGTTGCCTCCAGGGCGCCTTTTTCGACCACCCGCCGCCGGCTCTCTTCGTTGAAATCGAAACCCGTGACTTCATGACCGCCGTTCAGCAGTCGTTCCGTCATGTTCGCTCCCATACGACCCAGACCTACCATGCCGAGTTTCATACCAGCCTCTTCTGCTTGTTCGGGACGGGCCGGACCAACGGGAACCGGCACCGGATTAACCGTAATGATTGTACCTGATAGGTTACATGAGACCATGTCTTCTTACAGTATCGGCTGTATATGATATTGACCCTGTCGGTCGTGGCCCGATTTAATGGGGCAGGCATGATGTATGGACTTCGAAGGGAATGCGTCCGTGGCGCACTTCAAGGTATGCAGCACCTGCCGGCACACCTGGGACGATCGGGAGAGTTTCCTGGCCGATTCCGCCCTCCTGCTTGTCGGCTACCAG
>JALGWK010000420.1 GCA_025774205.1 bacterium | reverse complement strand
CAGCATCGGCGACGGCTCCGTCATGTACAGCGCCGCGGGATTCTGGAGTCAGGCCCGCTACGGTGTCCCGGTCCTCACCGTGGTCTGCAACAACCTCAACTACCAGACGGTTCGAAACGCCTACGTCCGCTACGGCGGGAAAATGCAGCAGGAGAACAGGTTCACCGGCATGTACCTTGGCGATCCCGAAATCGATTTCGTCGAGTTGGCCCGGAGCCAGGGTGTCGAGGGGGCCCAGGTGGTGGATTCGGCTGACCTGAGGCCCGCCCTCCGCCGGGGCATCGACGCCACCAGGGCAGGGAGCCCCTTCCTGCTGGATGTCCGGGTGCGGCGAACCGGAGGCGGAGCCGATTCGACCTGGCATCAGGCCTTCAACCTGGCCGAGCAGCGGACCCGGCGGGTATAGATGATACAGTCTCAGGCATCGTGACAATCGCCCGGATAGGATGTTCCGGTTGAATCCAGGGAAGTGAACGATCCAGATGATAAAAACGGCAATAATTCTGATAAGCCTGGTGTCAATCCTGCTCCGCGCTGATGGTGTTCCGGCGCAGAACCGCACCTTCTCCGAACAGCCTGAGATACTGCTCGGTCTGAAGCTGGATCGATCTCCCTCACTGACCTTCGTGGATGTAGATGGTGACAGTGATCTCGACGTTCTCGTGGCCAACGGACGTCACTGGCCACAGGTGAATGAGGTATTCCTGAACAACGGGCGAGGGCGTTACACGATCGGGTATCCGCTCGGGGTGGAGTTCAGCACGAGCTACGCGGTTCCGGCCGGCGATCTGGATGGTGATGGTGACTGTGATGTTGTCGTCGCGAACGATTCGGCACCGAACATGATCTACCGGAACGATGGTTCGGGCCGGTTCTCGCTGGCAGGTGCTCTCGGGCCGGAAGTTGAGCCCACCCGGGGTGTCCAACTGGCTGATCTGAACGGAGACGGCATGCTGGATGCCCTGGTGACAAACCGGGGCGCAGAGAACGGAATATACCTGAATCAGGGGCAACTCCGGTTCGGGGAGAAACGGGGATTCGGCACCTCTGATGATGCGACGATTTCACTGGCTGTCGCCGATATGAACCGGGACGGTTATCCCGACCTGATCCTCGCCAACCGGGATGGCCAGGGTAACGCGATCTATATGAACGATGCTGAGTTGAGTTTCACCCGATCTCATCCATTCGGTGAAGGAAATGACGAGACACGCGCTGTCGTCATAGCCGATATGGATGGCGACGGTCATCTGGATATTGTTACGGCCAATATCGGAGAGGCGAATGGCGTCTACTTCGGCAACAGTACCGGCCGATTCGATGCAGGGCTTCGATTCGGACGTCCGGACGGTCGAACCTATGCGGTGACGGTCGCTGATCTGGACAAAGACGGCGATTCGGACATTGTCACCGGAAACGTCGGCATGCAGAATGCGGTCTTTTTCAACGATGGTACCGGCAGGAGCTTTCTTGAAGTACGATTTGGAGGCTTGGAAGACAATTCCTACGGAGTCGCGGTCGGCGATGTCAACGCCGACGGCTTCCCTGACATCGGGATCGCCAACTCCGATGGTCTGAACGGGATACACATCAATAGATCGCGTCGGAATCAGCGATAACCACGAGCCAGGATCAACAGATCAAGCAGGAATCACAGATAATCACGAGGCAGGTATGGACCTGGAACGCAGACAATTTCTGAGAATCATGCCCCTCGGAGCCCTCGTGCCCGGAATCCTTGCCCAGGATCCTTCGGTGACGGCTCGAAATGTTCCTCCGGCCATCTCACTTCAATCCGGCGCACGACCTGCCCAGGATCCTGATCAGATCGATCTGCTCTACTGGAACGCGATCGTGATAGACGCGTTGATCATCACCCGCGGGTGGGATGAAGAATCCTTCAGGACTGCCGGGGAAACAGGGTATACAGGAATTCAAACCTCTCTGGCCTCGGGGAATATGCAAGCTGCCCTGGCAGGACTGGCTGAGTGGAATCACCGTATCGAGGACGATCCAGGCAGGCTCATACGGGCTGTCTCTGCCGAGGACTTCATGCTTGCGAAGCAAGCCGGCAAGCTGGCGGTGATGTTGGGTTTTCAGAATGCCACGATGATCGAAGACTCGATCGACA
>JALGWK010000419.1 GCA_025774205.1 bacterium | reverse complement strand
GAGTGGCCGCTGGTCGAACTCCACCTCGAGCAGGGCACGCTCGAGGACATCTTCCGTGAACTCACCGTCGGTGACGAGTCGGTCCGCGCGACCGGCCCGGCTTCCTAGAGGGGAGGTGAACATGTCGACTCCATTCCTTGCCGCGATCGCCGACAGTAATATCACGGCGCTCTACAAGAAGGAGTTGAAGGCCTACTTCAACTCCCCGATCGCCTACGTCGTGATGAGTGTCTTCCTCCTCATGGCGGGCTGGTTCTTCGCGAACGATCTCTTCCTCAGCGGACAGGCGAGCCTGCGGACCTTCTTTGAAGTTGGACGCCTGATCTTCGTGTTCTTCATCCCCGCCGTCACCATGCGGCTCCTGGCCGAGGAACGACAGAGCGGATCGCTCCAGCTGCTCGTGACCTATCCGATCAGCGACATGGAGATCGTGGTAGCCAAGTGGCTCGCCGGGGTCACCCTCCTGGCCGTGACGCTCCTCTTCACGTCCTTCTACTGGTTCACCATCATCCTCTTCGGCAACCCCGACGAGGGGGCGGTGATCGGCGGCTACCTCGGACTGCTCCTCATGGGCTCGGCCGGGTGCGCGCTGGGGCTCCTCGCCTCCAGTCTGAGCCGGAACCAGATCGTGGCGTTCGTAATCGCCTTCGCGGCGCTCTTCGCGCTCTTCATCCTCGATTCGATCCTGATCTTCCTTCCCGCGGGTATCGCCGGGATCTTTGAGTATCTCTCGCTCGGTTACCATCTCGACAACCTGTCGAGGGGAGTGCTCGACAGTCGCGACCTGCTCTACTTCCTCTCCCTGACGGTGCTGGGGCTGGCGTTTGCGGCCGACCGTCTGGCGGACCGGAAAGCGTGAGGGGGGATACGATGAGTGAACAGATGATTCATGAGAAAGCCAAGCAGGTCCGGAAGACGCGTCTGACGAACCTCCTCCTGATCACCGGCATCCTGGTGGTAGCCAATGTCCTCGGCACCAACCTCTTCCTCCGCATCGATCTCACCGGGCGCGGTATCTACAGCCTGAGTTCGGCGAGCAAGGAAGTGGTCAGGTCCCTCGATGACCGGTTGACCATCAAGGCGTACTTCAGCAACGATCTGCCCGCCCAGGCGGTCGGCATCGCCCGATACGTGAAAGACAAGCTGGATGACTACCAGGCGTACGGCCGGCAGAAGATTCATTTCGAGTTCATCGATCCGGCCGGCGACGAGGATCTGGAGCAGGAGGCACTCGCCTACGGCATCCAGCCGGTCCGCGCCCAGGTCATCGAACGGGACCGGGTCGAACAGAGACTCGTCTACCTGGCTCTGGTCTTCATGTACCAGGACCGCACCGAGACACTCCCCTTCGTGCAGCAGACCGCCGGGCTCGAATACGACATCACCACCGCCATCAGGCGGGTGAGCCAGGAGTCACTCCCGGTCATCGGTTTCCTCTCCGGGCACGGCATGGCGGTACCGGAGATCGACCTGCAGATCTGGACCGGTGAACTGGAACGTCACTATCAGATCAGGACGGTGTCGGTCGACAGTTTCCGATCGGTACCGCCCGATGTCGAGGCGCTCTTCATCGTCGGGCCCCGGGAGGGTTTCAGTGAGTGGGAGCGGTACGCGATCGATCAGTTCATCATGCGGGGCGGCCGGACCGCATGGCTGATCGACGCGGTCGATGCCGATCTGCAGCAATCGCAGCAGGGGATGGCCCAGCCGATGCTCCTCGGGATGGACGCCTGGCTGGCCCACTACGGCATCCGGGTCCGAAAGGCGCTGGTCATGGACCGCAATAACTACCCGGTTACCATGCAGTCCCAGCGCGGCATCTTCCAGGTCCAGGAGCAGGTGCCCTATCCCTTCTTCCCGATCGTGAACACCTACAATCGGGAACACCCGATGGTCAAGGATATGACCGAAACCCTGTTCCTCTACGTGAGTCCGATCGACGACTCCTTCGCCATGCCCGACTCCACCAGCTGGGCCGATCCCGATACCATCCACAGCTGGCCGGCCGCTCCACCGCAGGTGACGATCGAACCGATCCTCTATTCGAGTGAAGTGTCGAGCGTCCAGGAGGAGTTCTTCTTCATCCAGGCGAACCGGGCCATGGCCGAAGGCAACTTCCAGGGCGGCCCCTTC
>JALGWK010000075.1 GCA_025774205.1 bacterium | reverse complement strand
TCGGGGACCGACCTGCAGTCATCCCTGAGGGAAGGGGGGGTCAGGACCTCGGAGAGTCGCCGCAGACGCTGGCTTCGCGAGTCGCTGGTGGTGACCGAGACGGCGTTCTGCCTGATCCTCCTCATCAGTGCTGCCCTCATGGTGCAGAGCTTGGCCCGGCTCAGGGCGGTCGATCCCGGCCTCGACCCTTCCGGGGTGGCGGTTATGAGGGTCAACGTGCCTGAGAGCCGCTATCCGGAGAATGAACAGATCAGTCGGTTCTTCCAGGATGTGATCGACCGGGTGAGTGTTCTCCCCGGGGTGGAGTCAGCCGGCGCGATCATGGCGCTGCCGCTGAGCGGCTCGGCGGCCACCCTTACCTTCCTGATCGATGGGCTTCCGGAACCTGAACCGGGGACCGAACCGGTCGCGGAGTACCAGGTCGTCAGCTCCGATTACTTCTCGACGATGCGGATACCGCTCCTGGCGGGGCGATTCTTCACTACGCTCGACAACGCGGATGAGGACTCTCCCGGAGTGGCGATCGTGAGCGAGGCAATGGCCCGCCGTTTCTTCCCGGATGAAGACCCGATCGGAAAACGCCTCAATTACGGTGCCTACGATGATGAATCGAGCAAGGTCACGATCGTGGGAGTGGTCGGGAGTATCCGACACTTCAACATCGATGTGGCGCCCGAGCCGGAGGTCTATCTCTCCTTCCGGCAGGATCCGTGGGTTTACATGTCGATCGTGGCCCGGACAACGGCTGATCCGGCCGCGCTTCTGACCTCCATGCGGCAGGCAGTTCTGTATGTGGACCCCGATCAACCGGTCTATGCCCTCACCACGATGGAGGAAGTTCTGACCGACAACATGGCCGACAGCCGATTTCTCGGGCTCCTCCTCGAGCTGTTCGCGCTGATAGCCGCCATCCTTGCTGCCGTGGGCATCTACAGCGTGATCTCTTACACGGTCAGTCAGCGCTACCGGGAACTGGGCATCCGGATCGCTCTCGGAGCCGGTCGGACCAACATCCTCCAGCTCGTGCTGAAGCAGGGACTGACACCGGTCGGGATCGGGATCGGGATCGGAGTGGTGGTCGCGATCGTGTTTACCCGGTTCCTGGAGAGCCAGCTCTTCGAAGTGAGTGCGATCAATCCACTCAGTTTCATAGTGGTTCCGATGCTCGTGATCGTAACCGCGATCCTTTCGATCGCCCTGCCGGCCCGGCGGGCCGTTACGATCTCGCCGGTCGAGGCACTCAACAACGAATAGTGCCATGTCACTCTCGGTGCCGACACTTGCTGCCTGACATGACACTCGTGCCCTGCCACGAAAGGCTGAACCCGGTATTGCTCCCGCGTCACCAGACCGTTACAGTTTGTCCATGACCGCATCGAAGCGCAAGAAAGAGGACGGGGGGGGGAAGGGGATCGGAGGGTATGTCCCCGAAGGGCGCCTCAATGACCTCATGGCGAAGACCCACGTATGGCTGGCTGGAAACCACTTCAAGGGACCGGCCAGGATGGTGGGAAGGGTACGCCTGCTGGTCATGATCGTATCTGACTGGCAGAGTGGTCACTACCGGCAGGTACCGGTGAGGACGATCTGGACCATCATCTTCGCGCTCCTCTACATCGTGGGACCCTTCGACCTCATCCCCGACATCATCCCGGGGCTCGGGTGGCTCGATGACGCCTTCGTGGTCGGTTTGGTGTTCCGGTCGGTCACGCACGATCTGCGGCAATATTGCGAAGACAACGACCTCAATCCCAAGCCGTTCGGTCTTTGAGGCGGTCTGGTATGAGGGACGAGTCGGCGGACCGGGAATTGAACCTGCGTGGCGAAACCGTGGAGGAGGCGCTGGTCCTCCTGGCACGGTTCCTTGCCGAGGCGACCGCCGGTGGAGTCGGACGGATAAAGGTGATCCACGGCAAGGGCATGCGGAGCCCCGACGGATTCGGGGTCGTCCGTGATGCGGTGCGACGCCACCTTGAGGATGCTCTCGAGGCCTCCACGATCAGGGATTTCCGGCTCGGGAACCTGGGTGAAGGAGGCGCGGGAGTGACGATCATCTGGCTGTAAAAACACGCGCGACCAGGAAATAACCTGTGATCGTGAAAAGAATCAGATCAGTTCCGTATCTGAACATGTGAACGAGGACATGCATGCCAATTGAAGTCGAGCGGGAACTGCTACGGAAATGCCGGGCAGGTGACTGGGAAGCGTATGAACCGATTGTGCGCGCGTACGAGGGCCGCCTGTTCGGCCTGGCCATCGGGATCGTGCACAATGCCGACGACGCGCGCGACCTGGTCCAGGACTCGTTCGTGCGGGCGTTCAAATCAATGGAACTGTACGATCCAGCCCGCCCGTTCCTGGCCTGGATCCTCAGCGTCTGCAGGAACCTGTGCATCGACTTCCTGAGGCGCCGCAGATTCAGTTATTCGCTCGACGGCGATGATGATGAGAAGCAGATCCAGTTGCCTGATCCGCGGGCCCGAACGGATCGGGCGACGTTGGATGGTGAAGCGCGTTCCCTGATCTGGGAGGCTCTTGCCGATCACACTCTTGAGAACATGGGGGTAGAGTACCCATGATCGATTCACACGGCACTTCCGGGACGGTTCCGACAGGCGGGGAAACCTGCGACGGATTCAGGGAGGATCTGGCCCGATTCGTGGATGGTGAACTGCATGGCGAGGACTGCCGACGATTCGAACAGCACCTTGAGTCATGTACGGAATGCCAGCGGGAAGTCGGCATTTTCCAGGTTCTGAAAGGAGAACTCCAGGCCATGGGGATGAAACAACCTGAGATGCCGGGCGGCAGTGTGTGGGATGATGTGAACCGGAAAGTGGCTCGCCCGACCGGATGGATCTTTACGATCATCGGGTTCATCATGTACCTCTCGTACGCGGTGTACACCTTCATTACTTCGGACGGGAATCTGTTCGAGAAGCTCACGATCGGCCTGCTGGTTGTCGGATTCGTGGTCCTGCTGGCCACTGTCGCCTGGGAGCGGATTGTGGATTACCGGACCGATCCCTACAAGGGAGTTGAGAAATGATCGTCACCACCTCCGAGTGCATCGCCGGCAAGAAGGTCATCAGAACCCTCGGATTGGTTCGTGGGAGTACGATCAGGGCTCGCCATGTCGGCAAGGATATCCTGGCCGGCTTGCGTGGAATAGTTGGCGGTGAGGTGACCGAATATACCAAGATGATGGCCGAATCCCGGGAGCAGGCGATCGATCGCATGCTCGAGGAAGCTCACACCCTGGGCGCCAACGCGGTGATCGCGGTCAGGTTCATGACGAGCATGGTCATGTCGGGAGCCGCCGAGATACTCTGTTTCGGAACCGCGGTGGTGGTGGAAGAGGAGAGGTAGCAGAAGCAGGCAGTATCCCGGAACCTGGTAACCCCGGGTCCGGAACAGGGAAGAATACGGGGACTGCTCTTACGGTGTCAGATACTCCTCGCTCTCCCGGGCGAGGAAAGAACCGATCTCCCTCTCCAGGATCAGCTTGCCGAGTTCGAGCGGCTGGGCGAGCAGAGCCCTGGCCGACAGAATCCCTCTCTCGATATCGAGGAATACCATTACTCCGGGATCGGTGGCCCATTGTTCGAAATGGTCCGCTCCCTGTGGCGATCGCACCCGGTGTGCCAGCGACCAGATCAGATCCTCGATCCGCTGCCTCTCCGCGGGCCGCAGCCTCTTCCTGGCGTCCGGCAGGACCTGAAGGGTCCAACCGGGGCCCGATCTCGGAAGTGACATGGAACCGTCATTCAGCAGTTCGTCCATCCGGTCGATCTGTTCGGAAGAGTTCACCGGGTCGATGGCACTGAAGAAGGGGCTCATATCGAGGTTGCGCTCAACGGCTTCGCCGTCGGAAACCATGTACCGGATCTCTCCGCCGTCGACCGCGTACGGGTTCAGGCCGTCGGCGAAGGCATCCTCCTCCAGGGGCAGGAGCGCCTCGATGGCGGCACGCAGAACCAGATCGCCGCGAGCCTTCAGAAGCCGGATCATCTGCTCCGCGGTCCCCGGCCCTTCCAGGGATACCGGGAAGAACGGCGCCAGTACACTCCAGGCCGCGTCGAGGTTGCTGACATCCGACAGCAGCGGGATCACGAGCGGTCGATGGGTCGGATATGAAATCTCGCCGGAGGTGATGAAGCGGCCAATGACCAGGTCGGTCGCTTCGGTGTCTGGCGGCAGAAAGACCTGCGGAACCCGATGGAAGGTCGTCTCGAATGGGGGGAGCCGCAGCTCGACCAGGCCCTCCCCGGTTTCGGACAGTGGTGAAGCGATCTGGAAAAGTCCCTCGTACGATTCCAGGAGCGCCCTGATTATCCGCTCACCTCCAGGCAGCCGTTCCCCCGCTCTCATGCGTTCCTCGATCAGCGAGGTTATGGAGGGCATCTCGCTCAGGGTGAAACCGTCGAAGAGCACGCCCTCGAGCCACAGGTTCGAAGCCCATTCATCCCACTCCTCGTATTCCTGCGCCATCCGGCCCTGTTCATCGTCACGAAACTGTTCCTCCCAGAGCAGATCGCTGTAAGCCTGGAACACCTCCCCGTGTGAAGAGAGGTTCCTCCAGCGCTCCAGTCCGTCCACGGCCCGGTTCAGTTTCACGATCTCCGCTCGGCAGCAGTCACCATAGGTGGCACTGCTGCCGCAGATGCAGGGAGCGTCGCCGGCGGTCTCCGGCATGGGGATATTCGGGTCTCGCAATTCCATGGCGGTTGTAATATCAGGTTCCCACCGCGCCGGGGCAAGCGTGCAGGGGACTCATCCGGCCCCTGGAGGGATTGGTGCCGGGCGAACCTTGCTGGTAAGACTTTCGGGGATCCTGATCATGCCCGTATGGTAGCTGTCCAGATAGAGGTGGCGAGGACGCTCCTGCCCCTCCCAGGTCAGGGCGTAGATATCGAGCATACCCTTGTCGAGCGGTGCACCGAACATCTGGAATAGGCAGCAGGTGCCGATCCGCTCATAGAAGATGTTTTCACCCCGCGGTCCCCAGAGGGAATTGAGGTACCGGACCTGGCGTGCCAGGCTCTCCTCCTCCGGCGGCCTGGCATCGAATCCGCCCAGTTCGACCGGTTTTTTCGAAGTCCACCCGTAACGGGGATCGTCGGCGGTCTCACTCAGATCAAGAACCGGTCCTCGTCCGCTCTCACCGAAGGGCCAGCCCTGTCCGTCACGGGTTGTTTCAACCAGGAGCCGGGGCGGGGAAGTCCCCGATGGTCCGGCGCACGATGCAAGTATAAGCACCAGCAGCGCGACAGGTTTCACGCCTGCGTTGGAGAAACGACCCACAATCATTCTCAGCATGCAATTATTCCTGTTCTGACCGTTTTATCTTCGTGGACGTCGGCGCCCGGTGCTATTGTATTTTATCTTTCAGATCCTGGCAGGCCTCTTCGATGCAAGGAGTCAGTGATATGAGTCAACCGGCCTCGACCTACGGAAACCCTGAGGGCGCCTCCAAGGAAAATGGAGACGGGATTCCGGTCAACGCGGGATTGCGCATTGTCATGGGAGTCGGATTCCTGGCGGTCGGCCTGGTTCAGGGATTCAGTGTCATCACGGCAGAGGAAATAGTCGGAGCGTCGGCCGTGATCGAGGGACTGGCAGCCGTCCTGCTCGCCGGAACCGGGGCCACCATGCTCATGGACCGGTTCTATTCTCTCTATCTGCTTCTGCTCTGGGCCGTTCTGGGCGCTGTCGGAGGTTTCCTCGGTGGGGGGCCGATAGCTCTGCCCGCTCTCTTCGCCCAGATCATGGTCGGGATAGTGGCCCTGGCCGCGATCGGGCAGCGGGGCGCCGCCATGCGCGCCAAGGCCGGAGGACTGTAGCAGAGGATCAGAATGCTTCCACCGATTATGGTGGAATCTATTCGACAAATCAGACTGGTAGTGGTAAGAACTAGTCTGGTGCCGGATGAATCGTAACCAATGAGGTCGGTTCATTCCGGTCTCTGCGTTGACAGGCTCAAGACGGGTCGGGCTCGCCGCGCCCCTTTCCCGAGTCGTGGCGACCGTCGGAGCACACTGTAATTTGTCCGGCACCGGTAATCCTCAGGATAAAGGGCCTTCGTTCATCGAACGGAGGCCCTTTTTCTGTCCGGAAGGCGGGTCACTCTTTCGGAACGGCTTCGTAGAGGATCGACCTCAAGGACTCCGCTGAACCGTTCAGGAAGAGGATATGGGGTGTGTCGAACGCGTCCACAACGACGGAAAAGCCGTACATCCGGTTGCGCACCCCGGTGATAGGAGCGTCCTGGAGGATGGGAGTGATCTCCCAGTTGATGTTGTAGAGTGCAGGGTCACGAGTTAACAGCACCAGATCGAACCGTTCGGAGGTCCGGTACTTGCCGCAGACAACATACGGCCTGTCATCGGTATCGAAGACAGCGGCGGAATGCGGCAGGAAGGCGTCAACGACATTAATCGTCTCCGGAACGTCAAGGCCCTCCACGGTGCTCCAGAAGACGAGGATAGGGATATCGCTGAGCGGCCCCAGGATATGCACCCGGTCGCTCGCCATAGCCAGGGAGAGGTTGTCGGTGGTTCGTGGTATCCCCACGGTGCGGGATGTGTCAGTCGCGGTGTATCTCATATAGGCGAGGCCGCTCGCCAGCGGACGATAGACCTGGTACTCCTCGTCGGACTCTGTAAAGGCCACGTCGAGGACTTTGGAGCTGGCATTCGTATCATTGATTTCCACCAGCGCCCAGCCCGTGTCGGCCATGGTGGCCCGGAAAAGCCCTTCACTCACCGCCCTGAGTATGATCACCGGCTCTCCCGCGTTGTTGGTGGCCAGCGCGGCACTGATCGAATCCCACTCGGTATCCTCATAGTTCGGTATCGAGTAGGTGGCGTCCATGCCGCCACCTACCTGGAAGAGTCTGAGCCCCTCCGAAGTATGAGAAGCCAGAACCCACCATGATCCGTCAGCGGGGGAGATATCCACCACCCCGGTTCTGAGGCCGTCACCCGAAAGCGTACCGATCTCGCTCCAGGCTCCGGCGCTCTCCTCCAGCACCGTCACTTCGCGGCTGGCGGATGCCACAGCGACCGCCATACGACCATCCGGTGCGGAGGACGAAGCGACCTTCAGGAATGAATCGGCCGTCTTGACGACCTGATAGTCGAAGGCCCCCTCATTGAAGGTGGCATCGCGTCCGCGATCGAAAGGCTCGCGGGTGCAGCCGACCATGGCCAGGGTGATAATGGCGGTCGTCAGGTATCGGAGGAATATCCGCCCTGAATGTATTTGAGGTACCATGGGTACTCCTTCTCAGGATCCTTCTCAGGGATCGTCGGTCCAGATGTCCAGCAACCGGTGTTCAAGGATCGGCTGCCCTCCGGAGGATCCTTTCACTTTGCCGCTGGTCAGGAACACGTGCACTCTTCCCGAAGGTTCACGGATGAGCCTGACGTGGAACGGATTAAAGGTATCAAGATTCAGGTCCCTGGCCACTATCGAGCTCTGCCAGGTCCCGTCGGTCTGCAGTCGGGTGAACCAGACCTCGAAATTTTCCCCCCAGAATGGTCCCAATATATACAGGATGCCGGGCAGACCGTCATCGTCAAGGATCATGTCAAGATTGTGCCAGTAGAGTTGCTCATGATTGACGACCTCCCTGGCAAGCCAGCTGTAGGTTCCCGATTGCGAGTCGAATGACTCTTCAGCAACCTTAATGCGGGGGGGAGGAGAGGAATGCATGTGAGCCGCGAGGACGCTGCTCTCATCGGCACGCAGTCCGATCCGGTAGGGAGGATCGCCCGGGATCTGAAGGCGTTCCTCAAAGCGGGTCGCGGAGAACCGGCGACGGAAGTACCAGCCGAGTCCATCCGCCCAGAAGAGGATGTGTTCATTGCCGGTTGATCCTATCACCAGGTCGACCGGTCCGGACGTGGACAGGCTGCCATCGATATAATCGAGTTCCCAGCCGGCGGCGGTCTCGTTGAACATCCACAATCTTTCGGCATCGACATCGCGGACGACCGCGCGGAGCAGGTCATCGGGACCGTAGGCCAACTGGGTCGATTCATGGGACCAGGTGACCGGCCGGTTGCCCCGAATCAGATCTGCCTCGAGCACCGTGAGGGAAGCGAGCGGGGTGAAGGCCGGACCGACGGTGGCGATATGGAGATCGGAATTGGAGTAGTACAGTACGGCCATCGTCCCGTCTGTCCTGGCCGTGATCCGCGTAAATTCACCCGCCAGCGGTCCGAACGCCTGGGGGCCGTCGACATGTACCCATTCACTGCCTGACCGGTGACTGACCCGGATACTCCCATCCTGATGGATGTACGAAACGGCTGGCATACCCGCCGGTGATACAACAGCATCGAGTCCGGATATCTCTCCGGTAGTGATCACGTTCGAGGTCCATGTGAAGGTGCCCCCGGCCGGGGCAGGATCGGACCCCAGCAGCAGGTCGCACCCGTGCAACATGAGGAACACGATCGCTATCGCGGACAGACTCCCCCCGCCTCGCCGCTTCATCCGGCACTCTGCTCGCCCTGTTTCTGTCATCAGCTTTGCATTCGCTCCCCCTGACATCAGTACGAATAATAGACGATAGTGGTTCGTCCGTTGTCCACATTACAATACCAGTGTCATGTCACGTGACAGGGCACCAGGTGCCGGGAAGTCCTGTCGGTAATTCGACTCGGACTGGCCAGTCAGCGTGCGACCGGATACTATCTCTTTCCGGGCAGTTTATCTATTATGGTTGTATACCCTGTAACAGGGGCCGGGAAGCGAAGGAACGTACCCAGGGGCCCTGGAAGGACGGGGCAGGAGCGTAATGACAGAGGAACAGGGAACTCAAACGGAGGAGACTCCGGTCCGGACCGGGGTGCCGAGCGCGCTCTCTGCGCTCCAGCCGGTCATCCTGCGGCTACTATCGACTATCCGCGGCGCCTCGGCGGCATCAGAGGTGGTGCTGCTCTTCGAGGATCCGGCCGATACCGATGCCATTCTCATGCTGATCGAGGTCGCCTCGGGAAACGGTAAACCCGGGCTGGAGACCGATCCCTTCCTGCCCACCTGGGCAACTCTCAGGTCGGAGATGTCCGAATCGGGCCCGGTGGAAGTGGAGCTGGATGACTCCTACCGGAAGATCTGGACTTCTATTGACAAGCAGGCTCCCGCCAGCGCGCTCTGGCTGCCGCTGCATTTCGAGGGACGGTTCCTGGGCGGTGTCCTGCTCGCCGGCAGCGCGATCGGTTCCGAACTGTCCGCCTCCGTAATGGTCGAGGTCGGCTCGGCCACCGACCACCTTTCCAGTCTTCTGAGCCAGGTGGTCCGGCTGGAACGTGAGAACGAGAAACTGATCCAACTGATCCAGATGCTTCAGCTGACCCGTACGCTCATGCGTGAATCGGAGGCCGGTCACCTGCTGAACATGGTCCTGAATACCCTGTCCAAGATCGTGGGTAACAGTCGACTGGCCCTCTTCCCCACCACGGTTCTCGGAAAACAGAAATCGTTCACCAGAAATATCACCCCCACCGAGTCATTCGAGCTGCATGAACTGATGCTTGCCCATCTCAACCCGCGGATCGAGGACCAGGTCCAGGGTCGGCAGCCCAGTACCGAGGTGTCGGAGCTTTTTCCCGAGAAGCAGTTCACCTCCTTCCAGAGAATAACACCCTGGGTTTTGAGGGATGCGGGACGGACCTACCTGGGAACCCTCTACCTCTTCGACACTGATCCGGCTCAGGAGGACACCCTCGATCACTCGGTGATCAGGACCATTATTGTCGAACTCGAGCGAACCCTGCCATCCTGGAACTTCCCTATCGTGTCTGGTCACGGGAGTACTGGCTCAGTCGCTTCGAGGAGGAGATCAACCTGACCGGGCGTCGGGGAACACGTGTCACCTGCGGCGTGGTCGAACTCCTCGATTACGAGCGCCTGGAAACCGAGATGGATTACCTTATCCTGAACGAGAGCGTGCTGACGCTCGTGCAGATGGTCAAGGCCTCGGTCAGGGATACCGACCTGATCTGCCGTCTCGACCGGAACCACTTCGGACTCCTCTTCCTCGACGCGCCCAAGAAGAATATCGTACCGGCGCTCGAGAGGGTCGCCGACCAGATCCGGTTGATGAAGAGCAACTCATCAACGGCAGCCGTGATCACCTTTGTTGCCGGCCTGGCGGAGTTCCCGTGGGATGGTGAAAGGGTTCCGGTACTTCTGCGCAAGGCATGGACCGCCGCCGCGATGGCCCGGGCTCAGGGTTCCTTTCATCTCGACCTCTACGAGGATGAGAAAGCGCGCAGTTTTCTCCAGGAGCATACCGGGGTACGGGAGGAGATCACCGTCCACCTGGAGCTGCTTGGCAGCCTGGAACAGGCCTCCTTCACCGAGACACTGCCACCGAGCCAACCTGAAGAGCGCCGATGAACCAACCCGCCTTCGATCCATACACGATCCGGAAAGATTTCCCCATCCTCAGCCGCCGTATCAACGACACCCTGCTGGTCTACCTTGACAGCGCCGCCACCAGCCAGAAGCCGAGCCGGGTGCTGGAGGCCCACGCCGCTTTCTACCGGACCAGCAACGCCAATGTCCACCGCGCCATCCACCAGCTGGGGGAAGAGGCGACCGAGGCGTATGAGGGATCACGGGTGATTCTGGCGAGCTTCATAGGCGCGCCCGACCCGAACTGCTGCCTCTTCACCAGGAACACCACTGAGGGGCTGAACCTCGTTGCCAATGCCTGGGGCCGGACGCATCTGGGACCGGGGGATGAGATCGTACTCACCGAAATGGAGCATCACTCCAATATCGTTCCCTGGCAGCTGGTGGCCCGGGAGATGGGTGCCGTGATCCGCTATGTCCCGATCACGGAGGAGGGGCGCCTTGACCTGGATGTACTGGCCGATCTGCTGGGGAACCGCACCCGGATCGTCGGGGTCGCTCATGCCAGTAATGTGCTGGGAACCATCAACCCGATCTCCGAGATCGCCCGGATGGCGCACGATGTCGGAGCGATCGTCGTGGTGGACGGAGCCCAGAGTGTGCCGCATATGCCGGTGGATGTGACCGCTCTCGGCGCCGACTTCCTGGCCTTCTCCTCCCACAAGATGTGCGGCCCCACCGGGGCCGGCGTGCTCTGGGGACAGAGGGAACTGCTTGAGGAGATGCCGCCTTTCATGGGTGGCGGGGACATGATCGACCGGGTCACGAAAGAAGGGACCACCTTCGCGAAACTGCCGTACAAGTTCGAGGCGGGAACACCCGATGTCGCCGAAGTGGTGGCGATGGGGGTCGCGGCCGAATACCTGAGCGACCTCGGACTGGATAATATCCACGCCTACGAGACCGAACTCGTGGATTACGCGCTCGATGCGATCGGGACGCTGGCAGGGGTGAAGATCCACGGCCCGAGGAACGGTCGGGCCTCACTGGTCTCGTTCAGCCTCGAGCGGGTCCATCCCCACGATCTGTCGGAGTTCCTGAATCAGGATTCGATTGCCGTCCGGGCTGGCCATCACTGCACCCATATCCTGCATGATGTGCTCGGGGTCCCGGCGACGACGAGGGCCTCCTTCGCTTTCTACAACACCCGCGAGGAGATCGACCTGCTCATCGCCAGTTGCCGGAAAGCGCTCGATTTCTTCGGGTAGGTGTCATGTCACGTGACGGTTGTTGCGTGACGGGGTACGAGTAGCCCGCAGTCACGAAGGGAACCCGCTGACGACCGGCACGGTCGGAACGGGATTGATACGGCGGGATGGTGATAAAGGTTATTCGGTCGAGACCGGCTTCTCAGACTCTTCGATGGCGGCCTTGAAGGTGTGCCAGGCGAGGCTGGCACATTTGACCCGCACCGGAAACTCCCTGACCCCGGCCAGGACACCCAGTTTCCCCAGGCTCTTCGCGCCCTCCGCTTCCCTGTTCGGATCACCGGTAACCATGGCGTGGAACCGTTCGAAGATCTCCTCCGCCTCGGTGACGCTTATCCCCTTGAGCTTTTCGGTCATCAGCGAGGCTGACGCGGTCGAGATGGCGCAGCCCGAGCCCTCGAAGGAGATGTCTGTCACCACTCCCTCCTCGGTCTTCACATAGAGCATGATCTGGTCTCCGCAGAGGGGATTGTTCCCCGCCGCCTCGTGGTTCGCACCCTCGAGTCGGCCGAAATTGCGCGGATTGCGGGAGTGATCGAGGATGACCTCCTGGTAGAGTTGGCGCAGATCGCTCATGGGCTCGGTTGTCCTGTCATTTCTGATGCCCGGTCTCGTGACATCACACTACATCGCCTGTCTGATGATCTCCCCGTGGGGGAGGCGGTTGATGAGAAACTTCTCAAGATCCTTTTTCACGGGACTGAATTCGATCCGTTCGATGAATTCGCTCGCAAAAGCGTAGATGAGCAGGCTGCGGGCCTCTTCCTCACCGATCCCGCGTGACCGCAGGTAGAAGAGCGCCTCCTGGTCGAGCTCCCCGACAGTGGAACCATGGGTGCACTTCACGTCGTCAGCGAAGATCAGCAGCTGCGGCTGGGAGTGGACCAGAGCGTCCCTCGAGAGGAGCAGGTTTCGGTTCGACTGATCGGCGCTGGTCTGCTGGGCATCGGGATGGACGTGGATGAGGCCGTTGAAGACGGCCCGGGCACTGTCCTCCAGGATACCCTTGAAGAGCTGGAAACTCCGGCAGCCCGGACGGGTATGCTCCACCGAGATGTGATGGTCGACGAACTGGGTTCCGCTTGGCAGGTAGAGCCCGTTGAGGGTGCAGTCGGCGCCCTCACCATTCAGGGTGGCACCGATATCGTTGCGGGTATACCCGCCGCCGAACGACATCGACTGGCTGACCACGTGACTCTTCCGTGAGAGGTAGATGTGCTGGCTGGCCATGTGGGCTGCTTCAGCGCTTTCATGCTGGATCTTGTAGTGCTCGATCTCCGCTCCCTCACCCGCCACGATTTCGGTCACCGGACAGGTCAGGTACGAGCCGTGTTCGGGACCGGCGTAACTCTCGATGATGGTGACCTGGCTGTTCTCACCCACCACGATGAGGTTCCGGGGGTAGGAAGCCGTCGGGTTCTCATGCCCCGTAGTGAGGTAGAGCAGGTGGATCGGTTCCTTCATGACCGTGTCGCGCGGGATGTGGAGGAAGGCGCCATCCTTGATGAAGGCGGTATTCAGGGCCGCGAAGGCGTTCTCCTCGAAGGGGACATATCCGCCCAGGTGGGTTTGAACCTTGTCGGGATCAGTCCGGATGGCGTCCCGGAGGTTCCCCAGTACGGCATCCTCAGGCAGATCGCAGATGGAGGAGAACGACTGGGCGTAGTGCCCGTCGAAAAAGACGAGTTCCCCGCACATCACATAGGAGAACGGGACCACATCCACCGGGCTGGTGTTTACCGAGGCCGACGGTACCCGGCGATAGGGGGTCTGGGCGATCTCCGAGATGTCGGTTGAACGCCATGCTTCCAGGGCGGTGGAGGGAAAACCGTTCTCCCGGAACCCGGCGATAGCCCGGTTGCGTAACTGGGCGAGCGCCGCCGGTTCGTTCTGGGGCAGGCGCGACGCGAATTCGATGTACTCGTCGAGCCAGGGGCCGAGGATCACAGAGCTGGCGACGTCGGGGAGTCCCATCAGACCTGGTCCGGAACCGGTTCGGAATGGTTCTCGTCGGCCGGATGCTTCACCAGCCAGGCGTACCCCCTCTCCTCCAGTTCGAGGGCCAGTTCCTTGCCCCCCGACTGGACGATCTCCCCATCCACCAGGACGTGGACGAAGTCGGGCACGATGTAGGAGAGAAGCCGCTGGTAATGGGTTATCACGATGAAAGAGCGTTCCGGATCGCGCATTGAGTTGACACCGTCAGCCACGATCCGGAGGGCGTCGATGTCGAGCCCTGAATCGGTCTCGTCCAGGATCGCCAGTTTCGGATCGAGGACCGCCATGTGGAAGATCTCGTTCCGCTTCTTCTCTCCGCCGGAGAAGCCTTCGTTCACCGAGCGTTTGAGCAGGGTGTCGTCCATCTGCACCAGCGCCATCTTGTCCTGGATCATCTCGAGAAAGTCGAAGGCGTCCACCTCCGGCTCGCCCCGGTGCCTGCGGATGGCGTTGAGGGCGGCTTTGAGGAAGTAGGCGTTCGTCACTCCGGCGATCTCGACCGGGTACTGGAAGGCCATGAAGATCCCCTCCCGGGCCCGCACTTCGGGGCTCAGTTCGAGCAGGTCCCTCCCCTCGTAGAGGACCTCACCCTCGGGGATGTGATAGAAGTCACGGCCGGCCAGGATCTGAGAGAAGGTACTCTTCCCCGATCCGTTCGGGCCCATGATGGCGTGGACCTCACCCGGTTTGACAGTGAGGTTGAGTCCCTTGAGGATCTCCTTGCCCTCGATCCACGCGTGCAGGTTTTTCACTTCGAGCATGGTGTCCGTTTCTCCTCAGCCGACCGAGCCTTCGAGGGTGATCTGGAGCAGGTTGGAGGCCTCCACCGCGAACTCCATCGGCAGGTGATCGAAGACCTCCTTGCAGAAGCCGTTCACAATCATCGAGACGGCGTCCTCGTTACTGATACCGCGAGAGGCGCAGTAGAAGAGCTGATCTTCACCGATCTTCGAGGTCGAAGCCTCATGTTCGGTCTGGGCGGTCGGATTCCTGACGTCGATGTAGGGGAAGGTGTGGGCGCCGCACCGGTCGCCGATCAGCATCGAATCACATTGCGAGTAATTCCGGGCATTCTCCGCGTTCTTGCCAATCCGGACGAGCCCCCGGTACGTGTTCTGACCGTGACCGGCAGAGATCCCCTTCGAGATGATGGTGCTCTTCGTGCCCTTGCCGAGGTGGATCATCTTGGTCCCGGTGTCAGCCTGCTGGTAGTTGCTCGTGACAGCCACCGAATAGAATTCACCGACCGAGTTCTCACCCTTCAGGATGCAGGAGGGATACTTCCAGGTGATGGCCGAGCCGGTTTCCACCTGGCTCCACGAGATCTTCGAATTGTCACCTTCGCAGAGCCCACGCTTGGTGACGAAATTATAGATCCCGCCGACGCCCTGCTCGTCCCCAGGGTACCAGTTCTGGACGGTCGAGTAGCGGATCTCGGCGTCCTTGTGGGCATACAGTTCCACCACCGCGGCGTGGAGCTGGTTCTCGTCCCGCATGGGTGCCGTGCATCCCTCCAGGTAACTTACACGGCTCCCCTCCTCGGCGATGATCAGGGTCCGCTCGAACTGTCCGGTGTTGGAGGCGTTGATCCGGAAGTA
>JALGWK010000418.1 GCA_025774205.1 bacterium | reverse complement strand
TTATCTCCAGGGTGGGCAGCGCTTCGGTGTGTTCCACGATCATGTCCACCCGGTTCACGTGGATGAAGGAGTCTCCCAGGATCCGGGGCATCTTTTCGTTCACTTGTGCGATGATCGTTTTCGCGGTCAGACTGGCTGCCTTCGAGGCCAGTGTCTCGACCCCGAAGCTCATGAACCCATGCTCATCTGGTGGACAGAGCATGACCATGCAGACATCGAGGGGGATGATCTCCTCGTAGAAGAGCCGGGGGATCTGGTGGAGGAAGACCGGGACATAGTCGGCCCGGGCGTCATTCACCGCTTCCCGGTCAGCCGGCCCGACGAAGAGGGAATTGTGACGGAAATGACCTTCCATCTCCAGGCCGGAGAGGGGGTCCTCGCCGAGCAGGAGCACATGGTTCAACTGGACGTTGACCAGTTCATCCTTCCGCTCGGCCAGAGCGCGCACCAGCTCCTGCGGGATCGCCGCGTTCCCACCGTAATAGACCCGGTCCCCGCTCTCGATCACAGAGACAGCTTCTGCCGCGGTCCTCAGCTTCGCCTTGTAGTCGTCAAGCCAGGGCATGATCAGGCACCCTCCTCAAGGCAATCCATGAGAGGAACAGTGGGAATACCGAACGCTTCACCAGTACCCTCGTGGACCATTCTGCCCTGGTAGAGATATGTGCCTGCTCCGATCCCGGCGTCTGTGCAGAAAGCCTCCTTGAGCCCCGATTCGGTAAGTTTGCTGATGAAGGGCAGGGCGGCATCAGCGAGTGCCCGCGATGCGGTCCGGGCGATATTAGAGGTCAGGTTCGGAATGCAGTGGTGGACCACGCCATGCACGTTGTATGTCGGATCATCGATGGTAGTGGGACGGCTGGTCTCTGTGCATCCGCCCTGGTCGATGGCGAGATCGACGATCACGCTCCCCTTGCGCATCTTCATCACCATGTTCTCGGTGACGAGCTTCGATGGACGCTCGCCGGGGATCAGGACCGCGCCGATCAGGACATCGGCGATCTGCGTGAAGTAACGCAGATTATCATTGGTCGACAGGGCTGTCACGATCTGCCCGTTGAAGGTGTGGCTGATCTCTCTCAGCCGTTTCATGTCAATGTCGAGAACCACGACATGCGCGCCGTTCTGGTGTGCCACTCTCGCGGCTGCCCGTCCGACGGTACCACCGCCAAGGATCAGCACAGTGGGCGGCGGAACTCCCGGTACGTTACCCATGAGTATCCCCCTGCCTCCTTCTTCAGTCTGCAGGCAGTTGGCGGCCAGGTGCACGGCCATCTGACCGGCCATCTCGCTGAAGGGGATCAGAACCGGCATGTGGCCATTCTCATCGCGGATGAGTTCGTAGCCGATCACCGTCGCCTCCATTTCCATGAGGCGTTCGATCTTTTCCTTCTGATACACGGCAAGATGCTGAAAGGCGCAGATGATAGACCCCTTCATGAGCAGGTCGAGGTTCTCGGTCAGAATGGAGCCGACCTTGCAGACCACCTTGGCCCGTTTATAGACCTCCTCCGGGTGATAGACGATCATCGCACCTGCCGCCTCGTACCGCTGGTCCTCGAAAAAGGCCGCATCTCCCGCGCCCCGTTCGACGATCACCGTATGCCCACGTTCAGTCAGGTGAGATACGGCGCGTGGTGTCAGGCCAACGCGGTATTCGTGACGGTTGAATTCTTTGGGGATGCCGATGTCCACGGTCGGACCTCCTCGCCACCGTTCATCGTGGCTGCGGAATGGTTACTCTGTCTCTGCTCTGTCAGTGCTGTTTCGAAGGATCCCAGCTTGTGCGGAGATCCTCGTTCAGATCGTTCAATTGCTCCATCTGTTCAGTCGATATCGTAAAGTCGAACACATCAATGTTCGAGAGGATGTGGTTCGGCCTGACAGATTTCGGGATCACAACCAGGTCGTGCTGCAGTGCCCATCTGATGAGGACCTGTGCAGGTGATCGACCGAGTTCAGTCGCGATTCCCCTCAGCCGCTCATCACCGAGCTTCTTCCCCTTGGTGAGGGGGCTGTATGCCTCAAGGACGATCGCCTCCTCGCGGCACCGCTCGAGGAGGTCGATCAGGTAGAGGAAGGGGCTGAATTCCACCTGGTTCACTGGCGGTCTCACACGGCATGAGGCCAGGAGTTCATCAAG
>JALGWK010000417.1 GCA_025774205.1 bacterium | reverse complement strand
CTCCGGAACGGTGGCCCGGCGCTCGGCGACCACCCAGGAGAGTTCCTCGATGGCTCCGAGGTACTGTCTCTCCATGGCTGCCGTCGTGAGCTGACCGAGGTGCCACTCGGTTGTTATCCCTTCCATCGATCCCAGGCCCCGTTCAATCATCCGGGGGAGCGTGAGCGATGCCCCTACAACGAGGAGGAGCAGAGCTGCTGCTGCCAGCGCCGGTCCGATCCGGCTGAACCGGGGTAACTGCGCCGGAGCCGCGAGTCGCGCGTCGACGGTCGGCCAGAGATCCCTTCCGGGTGTGATCCCGGTCGGCAGGTCGGCGGCGGTGTCGAGCAGATCCCGCAGTTCGGCGAGTTCTTCACGACACGGACCGCAATCCGCCAGATGGGCCTCGATACGGGAGCGCTCCTCTACGGGCAGGAGTCCGTCGACGAGGTCGTTCAGGAGCTGCTGCGCCTGGCCGCACGTCATCGTCGGAGACCCTTCCGGAGGAGTCCTCGGGCCCTATGGAGTTGGGCCTTCGATGTCCCGATACTCGTCTTCATCATCTTCGCGATCTCCTCGTGGCGGTAGCCTTCGATGTCATACAGCACGAAGACCATCCGCGCTCTCTCGGGCAGGGCCGCGATCGCCCGCTCCAGGTCGATCCGCACATCCTCCCGTGGTGGTCCCGTCGCGCCTTCCGGGGAAGTGAGGTCTCCGGAGAGTTCCTCCTTCTCCTTCCGCCGTGTCCGGGCCCTCCGTTCCTGGAGGACTGTGTTCACCGCGAGCCGATGGAGCCAGGTACCGAAGGCTGCCTCACCCCGGAATGAGTCCAGTTTCTTCCAGACCTGGACGAAGGTGTCCTGGGTGAGCTGCTCGGCCAGCGCGACGTCCGCGGTGAGTCGCAGACAGATCGCGTAAACGCGGCCGAGGTGCCGGCGGTATAGTTCCTCGAACGCCGGGAGGTCGCCCTCCCTGGCCAGGCGGATGATCTCCGCCTCGCGTCCGGGGCCCGCGGTCTCTCCTTCTGTCAAATCGCCTGATGGGCTCGACACCTGATCGTGTGCCCTGTTCGAGTAATTGGATGCCAGAGAACCGTAAATGGTTTGGACTGGTATACGATATTTCTCGATAGTGGTTGCCAGCGCAAGCAGAGACAGGAACATGCCATGAATCCGACCATGCCTGAACAAGCCGCTTCCGCCCGTCACCGGAACGCCCTGACACGACGTCTCATCCTGTTGACGGGCCTGATCGCGCTCTCCGGTTGCGGTGGGAACAGGCAGAACCTGGAACCGTTCCGCGAGGAGCTCCCTGGCGGCGGGGAGCGCCTCACCCACCTCGATCTCGACCGGCGACCATTGCGCTTCGAAGTGATCGCCGAGTGGGAGATGTGGGAGCGGGGGGCGCCCTATCTCTTCAGTGACGTGAGGGATGTGATCGGAGGAGATGATTCCTTCTTCCTTCTCGATGGCGGCAATCTCGAGGTTGTGGAACTGGCCCGCGACGGCTCCCTCCGCAACACCTTCGGTCGGGAGGGTTCGGGGCCGGGTGAGTTCAGGTATCCTCTCCGGATGACGATGCATGAGGGAGAGCTCTGGATCTCCGATGTGCGCAATGTCCGCTTCTCGATCTATGACCTCGACGGGAACAGCCTGCGGGAGGTGCGCTGGCCGGGCGGCAGCCGCCTGGTGAACTCCTTCGCCATCACTCCCCGGGGCGGGATCGTGCACGGTGGCGTCTGGCCGCTGACGGTTGCTGAGCTGGCCGTGCAGGATCCGCTCTATTATCTGGCCGAGTTCATCGGCGAGGATACCGGCGATGAGGTGAGCGGGGTGAGGGTGGACACCCTGGTGACCATGATGGCCGCGCCGTGGTCGGGGATCGTGATCCGCTCGGAGGCGGGGGGTGAGCGGGGGTGGTTCGAGGCGCCGGTTTTCTCACCTGAAATGCACTGGGCGGCCGGCGGGGGTGCCCTGGTCACGGTCACCTCGCCCGACTACCGCTTCGAGGTGAGGGATCCGCGGGGCGTTCTCCGGCTCGAGGTGGTCTGCCCCCTCCCCGATCTGCGCGTCACCGAGGCGCACCGGCAATGGTATTTCGATTCCTTCGCGCGTCTGGCGCTGGAGAGTCAGGAACCCTTCACCCTTACCTCCGACTCGAAGGCGCG
>JALGWK010000416.1 GCA_025774205.1 bacterium | reverse complement strand
TCGGTATTGACACCCTCACTCCTGAACAGGAGAAATACCTCCGTTCCTGGCAGGAAGGGACCTGATCCTGAAGGCTGAGCCCGGAATGGAGCCTGATCCGACAGATTTCATCCCGAATCGGGTGTGATCTGTGGGTCAGAGTCCGGATATGTATGAAATCCGGGACTATTACAGAAATGTAACTATTTTTTAGAGAGAGTTGATTTTCAGGCAATTTTCCGTTTTAATACAGGTGTTGGCCAGCCGCCATCCCCGTGTGCGGTTCCGGGTCAGTACCCCTGGGATCCCCAATCGAGGAGACTGTATGCACTCCATGGACTCGTCCAATCGAGGACTGGGCCAGAGCTGGGCTCTGTTTGTGGTCGCTGCCCTGCTCACCCTTGCGGCTGGATGTGAAATTCCAACCGAGCCCAACGCTCCATCATGGGAAGTGGAATACAACATCCCCCTGCTGGATGAATGGATCGACCTCATCGACCTGTTTGATGAGGACGAGTTCTCCAGCTTCGGCGGCGACAGCCTCTTCTTCGTCGAGTTCGAGGAATCCCTCGATCCGATCGGGATCAGCGACGAAATATCCATCACGGGTATCAACCAGTCGGTAGCCACTTCGATGGGTAACTTCACGGTTCCGGCCGTTCCGGGCCAGTCGGTGTCGATCACCCTGGCTCAACTCCTTGGAGCAGCTCCTCCCATCGGGACGATCCCCTTGATACCCGGTTTCGGTATCCCGGCCGGCACCACCGTTCCGTTCGGTTCCGGTTTCAGCGGCTTCTCCCAGGTCACGATCGCATCCGGCACCATGACCGTCACGGTCACCAACTCTGCCCGGATTCCCTTCAATCCCCTGGGTATCCGGCTGCTTGATGACGACGCCGGGGCGGCCATGATCCTCGATATCGACATCACCGCTTCGGGGGCGCTGAACCATGGTGACACCCGGGTGCTGACGCCCTCCCTGGCCGGTCTTACGCTCAGCAACAACATGACGGTCGAGATCTACGGCACCAGCGCGGGTGACACGAGCGTCACTATCGACGGCACCGAAGCCATCGATGTCCAGGTCGCCATGAGCGCGCTTACGGTCTCCTCGGCCACGGCGGAGGTCGGCGAGATCGACTTCGACTTCTCCGACAGCGTCACCCTGCCCAACGATATCGCCATCACCGCCGCAACGCTGGCCAGCGGGACCTTCACGCTGACCCTGGATAACCAGTTCGATATCCCGTTCGAACTCTCGATCGAGATGCCGAACCTGACCGACGGCCTCGGCACCCCGGTCGCCTTCCTCCTCGACGCCCCGGCGCAGTCGCAGGTAAATGACGTCAGCGATCTCTCCGGCTACACGCTCATGCCCACCGATGCCGGAATCGACAGCCAGATCATCGAACTGTCGGTCAACGTCTATTCGCCGGGCAGTTCGGGTGCGGAAGTCACGCTGTCCGCCTCGGATTCCATCTCCGTAACGGCCGCGATGACTGATCTGATCCTCGACTCGATCCAGGGGATCCTCGACAGCACCTCGGTGGATATCGCCGAGGAGTCCTTCGACCTGGCAAGCGACAGCGGCAACATCCTCGATGAACTGCGGAGCGTGAACCTGACCGATGTCGAACTGGAACTCACCGTCATCCACTCGATCGGGTTCCCGGCCAGTCTCAATCTCACCCTGATTGGTGAGGGGGGCACGCCTGATCCAGTTACACTGAATATAGACTTTGATCTGAGCGCCGGATCGGTGGCAATGCCCGATACCAGCGTCCTCCTGCTCAGCTCGACCATCGTCGACTTCCTGAACGCTTTCCCCGAGACAATACGGTATTCGGGATCCTTCACGATCGGTGACGGTGTCACGGTCGGGACCGTATCGACCAGTGCCACGCTCGAAGCGAACCTCCGCTTCAGCCTGCCCCTGGCCTTCGACATCGTCTCGCCGATCGAGATCGAACTCGACAAGGAGTTACAGGCTGACGGGCTGTTCGATTCCGAGGACATGCCGGTCGAGCTTCAGGAGGCCACCCTCACCTATCGTCTCTCGAGTACGCTCGGCCTGAACCTGGAGGCGGGCTTCTACACCGCTGTAGATTCCAGCCTGGTGTACTCCGATCCCGATGTGAACCTCGTGCTCGCCCTGCAGTATCCGGCG
>JALGWK010000415.1 GCA_025774205.1 bacterium | reverse complement strand
GTGGCCTCGAAGTGTGCCGGTGAGGCCTTTTCGAACTCGAGGAGGAAGTCGGAGATCGTCCAGAAGAACATCCCCGAGTTCCAGAAGTGCCGACCTGAGTCCAGGTACCGGGCCGCTGTCGCAGTGTCCGGTTTCTCGTGGAAGCCCGCCACCGGGACAACGGGACCGTCACCGGCGTCACCCTCCGCGTCCGCAACCTCGAGATAGCCGTACCCGGTGGCCGGACGGGTTGGCGGCACGCCCATCACCATGAGCCCGCCGCGCTCCCCGACATGATCGAGGGCGGTCGTGATGTCGTTCCGGAAGGCCTCGGTTGAATCGATCTGATGATCGGCCGGGAAGATCGCCAGTGAGGCATCGAGCGCCTCCTCCCCCTTCGTCGCCAGGAGCCAGGCCGCGGCCCAGACCAGCGCGCCGGCCGTATTCCGTTTGGCCGGTTCGGCGATGACGTTCTCCCTCGGAACCGCCAGCCCGGAGTAGCGAATGGTCTCCACCAGGGATTGTCCCGTGATGATGAAGATGTTCTCGATCGGGATGACGGTGTCGAGCCGGTCGATGGCCTCTTCCAGCAGGGATCTCCCGTCCTGACCGAGCGGGAGCAGCTGTTTCGGACGGGTGGCGCGAGAGAGGGGCCAGAAGCGCTCACCCACTCCACCGGCCATGATCACCGCATATCGCTTCCGTTCATCTGCCAACGTGGTTCAATCCTTCGGCTGGAAACGCGCCTGGAAGAAGCGGAGGTACTGCGGTTCGTGCACCATCTCGAGCCCCCCGATGGAGTCGCGACGATCCCAGACCTCCCAGATCGTTTCGGCGGTCACATCCATGTGCGCCTGGGTATAGACCCGACGCGGGATGGTGAGCCGCACCAGTTCCAGGCCCACCCGTATATTCTCACCGGTCTCCCGGTTCCTGCCAGCCGATACAATACCCCGTTCCATGCTGCGGATTCCAGCCTCCAGATAGATCTCCGCGGCCAGCTTCTGGGCCGGGAACTCCTCCTGGTCGAGGTGGGAGAGGAACGCCCCGGCGTTGAGGAAAACGGCGTGACCGCCCACCGGCTGGATGATCGGGATCCCTTCACCGGCGATCTTCTCACCCAGGTAGATCACCTGCCCGATCCGCGCGGCGATATGATCATCCTCCACCGATTCATGGATCCCGCGTGCCAGCGCCTCCATGTCACGACCTGCCATTCCGCCATAGGTATGCAGCCCCTCGTAGATGACCACCATGTTCCGGGCCTGCTCGAAGACCTCGGCGTCACGCAGGGCCAGGTAGCCGCCGATATTGACCAGGTGGTCCTTCTTCGAACTCATCCAGGCCCCTTCCATGTAGGAGCAGATCTCCAGGACGATCTCGGCCACGCTCTTCTCAGCGTAGCCCGGTTCCCGCTGCTGGATGAACCAGGCGCCTTCCGCTATCCGGGTCTTGTCGAGATAGACCGGGATGCCATGCTTCTGACAGAGCGCGTGGAGGTCGCGGATGTTCTCCATGCTGACCGGCTGTCCACCGGCCATGTTCACCGTGGTTGCGAGACAGAAGTAGGGAATCTTGTCGGCGCCCACCCGTTCGATGAGATCCTCCAGCTTGCCAAGGTCCACGTTCGCCTTGAAGGGATGGTCGCTCACCGGATCGTGAGCCTCATCGATGATCACATCCACGAACGTGCCGCCGGCAAGTTCCTGATGCAGCCTGGTGGTGGTGAAGTACATGTTTCCGGGGATGATATCGCCGTCGGAGATCAGGATCTGGCTGATCATATGTTCGGCCGCGCGGCCCTGGTGGGTCGGAACCACGTAGGGAAAACCGTAGACCTTCTCGACCGAGTCGCAGAGGTTGTAGAAGTTGACACTGCCTGCATAGGCCTCATCCCCGAGCATCATGCCGGCCCACTGTGAGGCTGACATGGCGCTCGTCCCGCTGTCGGTGAGCAGGTCGATGTACACATCCTCGCTCTTCAACAGGAAGGTGTTCCACCCCGCCTCGTCGAGCGCAGCTTGTCGCTGGTCGAGGGTCGTCATCCGGACCGGCTCGACCACCTTGATCTTGAATGGCTCCGCCCATGATGTTCGGCGTGTTCCCCTGGTCATCTCGATCTCCTTCTCCTGCCGGTGTGTTGTGGATTGAGACAGCCGGGCAGTATC
>JALGWK010000414.1 GCA_025774205.1 bacterium | reverse complement strand
CATCCGTTCTTTCGCGTCTTCATAGATCAGGTCAAGCATCCACCTTCTCCTGGACCAGAGTACCGAGCTTCTCTCCCTCGACGATCCGTTTCAGATAACCGGATTCTGTAAAATTGTATACCAGAATTGGAAGCTTGTTGTCCATGCAGAGCGAAACGGCCGTGGCATCCATGACGTGGAGACTCTGCTTGAGGATATCGAGGTACGTCAATTCCTCATACAATTCGGCGGTCGGTTCGATTACCGGATCAGCGGAATAGACACCAGCGACCTTGGTACCCTTGATCAGCACATCGGCATTGAGCTCAACGGCACGCAGTGAGGCGGCGGTGTCGGTCGTGAAGTACGGATTCCCTGTTCCTGCCGCGAATATGACCACGCGACCTTTTTCGAAGTGACGGATCGCGCGACGCTGAATGAACGGCTCGGCTACTTCCCGCATTTCGATAGCTGTCTGGATCCGTGTCTGGATTTCTACCTGTTCGAGGGCGTTCTGGAGGGCCAGCGCATTGATGACCGTGGCAAGCATTCCCATATAATCGGCGCTTACCCGGTCCAGTCCATTGGAGGAGGCGGAGATACCGCGGATGATGTTGCCGCCACCGATGACAATTCCCACCTCGACGCCGAGATCGAAGACCTCTTTGATCTCCTTGGCCATATAGGTGGCTTTACCAGGGTCGATCGCGTAACCCTGTTCACCAGCGAGAGCCTCACCACTGAGCTTGAGAAGGATCCTGTTGTATTTCAGTGCCATTCAGATACCCGTACGCCTTGCATTCTGGCTCTGCAGGGATATAGGGCGTCGAGGGATCGTCCCTGACAGGCCTGAATGATCCTCAGGTTCAGTTGCTCTCCCCCAGAGCAAACCGTACGAATCGCGCTATCTGGATATTCTCACCCAGACTGGCGATGGTCTCCTTAAGCAGGACTTCGATCGTCTTGTCACCGTCACGGATCCACGGCTGTTCAAGAAGACAGACCTGCTTATAGTACTTCTCAACCTTACCTTCAACAATCCTGTCTACGATATTCTCGGGCTTGCCTTCATTGAGCGCTGCGTCGCGATAGATCTCTTTCTCCTTCTCGAGAAGATCGGAGTCCACTTCATCCCGAGAGATAAACCCGGGTGCAGTCGCCGCGACATGCATGGCGATCTCGGCACAGAAACCCTGAAAGTCTTCGGTGCGAGCCACAAAATCGGTCTCGCAGTTGACCTCGACGAGAACAGCAAGCTTGTCACCCTGGTGAACATAGGAAGTGACGATACCTTCATTGGCTGCCCGCTCAGCTTTATTCGCTGCCTTTAGGATGCCCTGCTTACGAAGGTATTCTCCGGCCTTCTCGAGGTCGCCACCGGTCTCCTGGAGCGCCTTCTTGCAATCCATCATCCCCGCACCTGTCTTGTCTCGCAACTCCTTGACCAGCGATGCGGAAATCTGTGCCTCACTCATCACAAACCCTTTCTACAAATCATTGATCGTACATCAGTCAGTTCTGATTAATGCCAACTCCTGAGACCAGCTGTGCCAGCGGCTCCCGCTATCCTTTCGGCTTTCCCTCATCAGAAATCTCTTCGACCCGGATCTTTGCGGGGATACCGATCTCTTCCATCACCTCGCCCGATTCCTTGAGTATCTCGGGTTTCACCTTCATGAGACCCTCGATCGCTGCATCGGCGATGGCGCCGGTGATCAAACGGATCGAACGGATCGCGTCATCATTACCGGGGATCGGATGATCGATCGGATCAGGATCCACATTGGTGTCGACGAGCGCGACGACAGGGATGTCCAGCTTCCTGGCTTCATTAACCGCGATATACTCACGCTTGGTATCGACGACGAATATCATTCCGGGGAGGGTACCCATTTCACGGATTCCACCCAGGGCCCGGTTCAGCTTGAATCGCTCACGACTGAACTTGAGAACCTCTTTCTTGGTGAAGCCGTGTTCCTGCTCATCGGCAGAGGCCTCGATATCGACACCTTCGAGAAGTGTATCCAGTTCTTCCAGTCGCTTCAGTGAACGCCTGATCGTCTGGTAATTGGTGAGCATGCCGCCCAGCCAGCGTTCGGTGACATAGGGCATGTGGCATCTCTCGGCCTCTTCCCTGATGATCCCTTTCGCCTGCTTCTTTGTGCAGACA
>JALGWK010000413.1 GCA_025774205.1 bacterium | reverse complement strand
GAATTTCTCCTTCGCCATGATCAGGGATCCTCCTGGTGCCTTCCGGATTTCCGGAGAAGACAGGGACAGACGTATCCTGTCCCATTCGCTCCGCGCTCTCTGAACGCCGTCGATTCCTATGGTATGCTAAGAAGTGGAGCCCACGACCGGATTCGAACCGGTGACCTCGTCCTTACCAAGGACGTGCTCTACCTCCTGAGCTACGTGGGCAACGGCTCCGCTCGGTTGTGACCTGACTGCCCCCAAAATCGGTAATCTTCCAACTTATGAGTCGATATTCTCACTGTCAAGACCTGGAATTGCAAAATCGGTGCCACCATCAAACATCCGGTGACTGCCGGAGGAAAGAGGATCGGGCGCGCGCTCACCAGGCCGGGAAGTACCCCCTGAAAATACGGGGTCTTGCGACCCCGTTTATCATCCGGAAATACTGGAGCGGGAAACGGGACTCGAACCCGCGACCCTCAGCTTGGAAGGCTGACGCTCTAGCCAACTGAGCTATTCCCGCTCAAGCTCAACGATCCCCGTCCGAAGCGCGCCGGGCGGGGATCGAATCTGGTGGTGGGGGAAGGATTCGAACCTCCGAAGACGTAAGTCAGCAGATTTACAGTCTGCCCCGGTTGGCCACTTCGGTACCCCACCATTGTATCAGCTATGTATGAGACCGGCGAACGGATTTCGCCAGCCCCGCAAGACGCTGGAGCCGGCGAAGGGATTCTTCGCCGCCCCTGCTCACTTCGACGCTGGAGCCGGCGAAGGGATTCGAACCCGCGACCTGCTGATTACAAATCAGCCGCTCTGACCAACTGAGCTACGCCGGCCTGCCGAACCCGTTAATCTACGAGGCGAGAAGGACGCGTCAACAGACGAATCATGTCCGCTTCCACCGGGGCCCGTCCGGTGTGTCCTCGACCACGATCCCCGCCTCGAGCAGAGCGTCGCGCAACCGGTCGGCTTCACTCCAGTCACGCGTTGCCCGGGCTTCCTCCCGCGCCTCGATCATCGCCAGGATCTCTGCGGAGAGATCCGCGTTCTCCCCTGCCCCACCATCGAGAACCGCGAGCACCGAATCGAATCCGGTCAGGGTCCGGTGCAGAACCCCGGCACCGTCGGCGCCAAGCCCGCGATCGAGAAGAGCGTTCCCACTCCTGATCAGATCGAAGACGGCGGCCAGTCCCTCGGAGATGTTCAGGTCGGCGTCGAGCGCGGTCGTGAAGGTCTCGACCGCTGAAGCCGCGGACTCTTCCGCTTCTCCGGCCAGCGCCCCGGTCTCCTCCGTTCGCCCCGCCCTCTCACTCCAGAGACGGGCTGCTTCCCTGATCCGTGCCACACTGGTCGCCGCGCCATCGAGACCATCGGGGCGGAAATTGAGCAGCTGCCGGTAGTGGGTTCCCAGGAGCATGTAGCGGATCGCGACCGGGTCAACCCCATCCTCGAGCAGGTCGTTCAGGGTGATGAAGTTCCCGAGACTCTTGCTCATCTTCCGACCGTCGACGATCAGGTGCTCGTTGTGGAGCCAGAACCTGGCCAGCCGTTTCCCCGTCGCCCCCCATGTCTGGGCGATCTCGTTCTCATGGTGAGGGAAGATGAGGTCGATGCCGCCGGTGTGGATGTCGAATGGGATCCCGAGGTACTCCGCGCTCATCGCCGAGCATTCGAGATGCCAGCCCGGTCTCCCCTCCCCGAAGGGTGACTCCCACCAGACATCCCCGTCCTCCGGTTTCCGCGCCTTCCAGAGCACGAAGTCGCGAGCCTCCTCCTTCTCGTACTCATCCACGTCTACCCTGGCTCCGGGCTTGAGACCCTCGAAGTCGATGCCGCTCAGCCGGCCGTACTCGGGGAACCGGTCGACCGCGTAGTAGATGCTGCCCTCCGACTCGTAGGTGAGCCCACCGGTCCGGAGTTCATCCACCAGTTGGAGCATGCCCTCGATATGCCCGGTCGCCTTCGGGTATGCGTCGGCGGGATCGATGTTGAGGAGATCGCGCTCCTTCATCCCCGTCTCCCGGGCGCCCCTGATCGTCTTGTCATCCACGTCGGTGATGTTCATGACGTGCCGGACTTCAAAGCCGCGGTAGATGAGATATCGTTTCAGCAGATCGACGAAGATATTGGCCCGCCAGTTCCCCAGGTGGGGGTGGTCATACACGGTCGGGCCGCACGAATAGATCCTGACCGTACCCGGCTCGAGAGCCTCGAACTCTTCCTCGCGGCGGCTGATGCTGTTATGGAGCCTGATAGCCATGATAGTTATTCCCCGGTGATCCCTCCGACCCCCCTGACGGTATCGAGGGTCTCTCCCAGCTGCTGTCGAGTCTCCTTGAAGAACTGGAAGCTGTCCCGGACCTGGACAGTGAAATCCTCCGGCAGCAGGGGTTCCACGGCACCGACCACAACGTCGATGATCGAGGTGACCGGGGCCACCAGGTTCGCCGCAGGAGCCGTTTTGAGCATCTCCACACTGCCCGGCCATATCCCGACCAGCAGGTAGAGGAGGATACCGGCGAAGACGATTCCCTTCCCGAATCCCAGGACCCCGCCGGAGAGCCGCTCCGCGGAGTCAATCTCCTTCGGTATGAGCGGCCCCTTGAAGATACTGAAGCCGAGAGAGACCGCGATGAAGCCGCAGAGGAAGGCCAGGAGATAGGGGAGTTCCTCGATCATCCCCCAATGTCGGAGGAGAGAGGCGACCGGTTTCGCAAGCAGGATGCCGCCGACAAAGGACGCGATGACACCCGTGATATTCAGGAGTTCCCGTCACCAGAAATCCGATTGTGATTACCGTGTTCATCGTGGAGCCGCCTGGCGGTTGAGGGCCGACTCGACAATCCGGCCGCATAGTTCCTCGAAGCCGATACCGACCGCTGCCGCCGCCTTCGGCACCAGACTGGTGGCGGTGAATCCGGGCAGGGTGTTCCCCTCCAGGAGGTAGAAGCGGGAATCATCTGACAACCGGAAATCAATCCGCGAGAAGTCGCGGTGGTGGAGGGCCCTGAAGATCGTGAGGGCGGCGTCCTGCAGGCCGGTTGTCACTTCCCCGGGAAGTTCCGCGGGACAGATGTACTCGCTCATGCCGGGCGTGTACTTGCACTCGTAGTCATAGATCCCGTGGGAAGGGATGATCTCGATGACAGGCAGCGCTTCGGTCCCCAGGACGGAGACGGTGACTTCCCGGCCGGAGATATATTCCTCTATAAGAACCGTCTCGCCGAACCGCCCGGCCAGTTCGAGCGCCCCGGGAACATCGGCGGCCTTCTCCGCGATCGTCAATCCCATGGTCGAACCCTGGTCGACCGGTTTGATCACGAGCGGCCAGCCCATCACCGCGCCCCAGCCGGTCTCGATGATCTCTTCGGAGATCCGATCACCCGTCCGCCAGAGTTCGCCGGCGGGCACGGCCACACCCGCTTCGCGGGCGAGCGCCTTGGTGACCCACTTGTCCATGCTGACACTGCTGCCCAGCACTCCGCTGCCCGCGTACGGCAGACCGGCCATTTCGAACCAGGCCTGCACCCGGCCGTCCTCACCGGCGCCGCCATGCAGGACGATAAAGATAACTCCCGTGTCGGCCAGCGGGCCCTCTGTGACAGCGCGCTCCAGGCGCGCCGAGAGGTCTCCGTACTGTTCCTCACCCTCCGCGCCGTAGTCGTACCGCCGCACATCCCGGCCCGATTCCTCGAGAGCGGAGGCCACCGCCTCTCCCGAGGCAAGGGAAACCTCGCGCTCCGGGGAAGTCCCCCCCAGCAGGACACCGACCGCCGGTCGTTCACTCACCGCTCATCCCCTTTCGACAGCGGCTGGAGCGCGGCGACAGCCATCGCGGCGATCCCCTCGCCGGCCCCGAGTTCGCCGAGGCCCTCGTGGGTGGTCGCCTTCACCGAAACCCCTTCGACCGCGCAGTGAAGCAGTCCCGCGATCGAGTCACGCATCGCTCCGATCCACGGAGCGAGTTTCGGCTGTTCCGCGATGACGGTCACGTCAACATTGCCGATCTGCCAGCCCTTCTCCTGGAAGAGACCGGTCACCGACCGCATCAGTTCCTTCGAATCGGCTCCTTCCCACTCGGGGGCGTCGTCAGGAAAGTGGCTGCCGATATCGCCCAGAGCCAGCGCTCCGAGGCAGGCGTCGATGACCGC
>JALGWK010000412.1 GCA_025774205.1 bacterium | reverse complement strand
CGGCCATTCCGCCGGTGTCGACCACCTCCAGGAGGATGGTATAGGTCCCGGCGACCTGGTAAGAGGTCGCGGCGGTCTTAACCGTCGACAGGAGGGTATTCCATTCTCCGTTACCGGTAAAATCCCACCTGACTGCGAGTGTTGAGGCAGGTTGCTGGAGATCGCTGGAGGACGAGGCATCCAATTCGAACACGGTCGCGGCCGATCCGGACGAAGGAGTGACGGTGAAGGCTGCAACCGGTGGATCGTTATGGGCCGTTACGACCAGTTCCTGTTCTGCCAGGTCGGATATATTACTGGTATCGATCACTTCCAGCGTCACCTGAAACGTGCCGGCAGCCTGATAGTGATGCGCGGCCTGCTTCTCTGTAGACCATTCCGTATCCCAGACATCGTCCCCTTCCCAGTCCCATCTGACCCTGAGTGAGTCTGCTGGCAGTACCGGATGACTCGATGATCTCGCGTCGAATCGGAAGGTAGTGTCTTCCTCTGCGGTCGCCGGGGTAATGGTGAACACAGCAGATGGCGATTCCCCGACAAGAACCTCACGGGTGGTAGATGATAGTGCGCCAAATGGATCTCGTACTTCGAGTGACACGATATAGAGATCGGCATATGTAAAGGAGTGGGTCCGGATCTTACCGGCGCCCCAGATGGTGTCCCAGGTCCCGTCTCCCTCCCAGTCCCAGCGGACCTGCAGGAAACGTGTCTCCTCGTCCGGATCGCTGCTCCCGCTCGCGTCGAACTCGAAGACCGTATCAATTGCGCCGGCAGGTGGAACCGTTGAGAAGGAGGCTGTCGGAGGGCGGTTGTCCGGTTCGGTCGAACAGTTGGCCAGTAGGATCGCGGCCAGAGGATACGCCCAACGGTGGACCCTCACGGGTTTGTCACTTTCGTGACAGTCCACGGTACGACAACCATCCCATCGGGGAAAAGCATCCTCAGTTCACCGCTGCCGGCGCCGGTGCCTCCGTCGAGACTCCCGATCACATCGCCGTCATTCCAGATCCCTGTGAAGCCCTCTACGTAGGCATAGAAGAGCCATCGGCCGGTCCCCACCAGCGATCCGTCGGGCGCGACCTCGATCTCGAGGAAGAGAGACTCTTCCACGGTCAGGTTGTCGACCGTCTCCCAGGTATGGCCCGCTCCGGTGGCCAGTCCACCCGCGGCGACGGTGATGGTCAGGGAGTTGCTGGTGGTGCTGCCATCCATGGGCGAGGTAAAGGAACCGACCCAGCGGCCGACCAGGGGATCGATCTCAGGGCCCAGAGGGGTCTCTTCGCTGCATCCGGGGAGACTGAGAGCTACCCCCGCCAGAAGCAGGATCAGGGCTCCATGTCGAACGGGCCCCATCATTCCCGCTCGACCGTCCAGGGGAACTGCAGGAGCATATCGCCGACCAGTGTTCGCAGAGCACCGCTGCCGATGTTGTTCTTCGCATCGAGCTGTCCGATGACTTCACCCTCGCCGCTCATGCCCATGCCCGGGAAGCTGAACGACCATTCGCCCTGTCCGATGATCGAGCCGTCAGGGTAGACCGTGAACGTCATCGACAGTCGATCGACGAGCGTCCCGTTGCTGTAGACCCGTTCCAGTTCCCCGGTGCCGAACCCGATCCCGTCCTTGCCGACATTGAGGGAGATGGCACTGCCGAGAGGTACCCCGAGATCGGTCATGTAATAGTCTTTCCAGAATCCCGACCAGATGCCGGTATACGCGAATCCGGGCGCGGTCGGAGAGGAACTGCAGGCCGGCATGGCAGAAAGGAACACGAGGAGGATCAACGCGAGGATCGGGTGTCGGATACCGGTCATCGATAATACTTTCAGCGATAAGAGCGATCAGGTGATACCGGGAAACAGACAGTTCAGGAAGAGAGTACTCTCACTCCGTTTCCTCGTCCAATCTGTAATCATCATATTACAGAACGATCCGGCCCACCACCCCCGGCTCGGTGATGAAGCCCCACGGCAGCAGGCGCCCCACCGTGGCAGTCATCGCACGAGAAGGCGTCCCGCGTGATGCCGTGACTCAGTTTCAGGGTTCCCATCTGGCGCATCCACCGGTCTTGGACGTTGCCCCTGTTCTCTTCGTCGAGAGGATAATCCCTGGCCCAGCCATCCACCCCGAAGTAGTACATGAACTCGTCCATCATGTAGAGGTCGAAGGGGAGTTCATACATCCGCTTCACCATGATGTTGGCGACGGCGGTCTCCATGGCCTTCATCGGGTCCCCCTCACCTGAATAGACCGCATAGTCGAAGGGGAGGATCATGGCGCCGAACGGTCCCCGGTTGGCCATATCCTCGTACATGCGGGCGTTGAAGAGCTTGAAGGGGTAGATCTTGCTCTCCCCCATCTCCATCACCGGCCGCAGGTTCTCCTCGATCATCTCCGCCCGTTTCTCCAGCATCTCCGGAGTGAGCTGGGTGAGGGTGTCGAAGACCCGCTCGAGGTAGGCATCGATATCGATATTCCGGCCTTCGAAGGCCCGCTCCACACCCGCTCGAATCGCTGCCTGCACCTCCGGATCATCAATCCTCGTCATCTGATCCATCAGCGGATTGTATCCCGACTCTCCCCCGGGAGGACTTCCGAGCGCGTTCGCGAGGAAGGTGCCCTGTCCGTTCCACCAGAGGTAGGAGACAGCCATCCGCATATCCCCGCTCCGGAAAATGTCGGTCGGAGTCCAGAGTCCCTCTTCGGCATTCCAGCTCTGTTCGATCCAGTCCCGCAGAACCACGTTCTGTTCTCTCAAGCCGGTGATATGACAGGTCTCACACGCTATGAAGGAGGTATGCCGGTCGAGGTCGGGGCCCATCCCCTCTCCCCGGCTCAGGTGGGGGGTCGCCGAGTGGCACATCTCGCACGAGACCTCCATGTCGGGCAGGTCGTTCGAGACGAGGTCGGTCCCGAACTGACCGCGCGCGATCTTGTGGCCGACGTTGCCATGGCAGTCGAGGCAGGTCATGCCCGCGGCGGCGTGGACATCATCTTCAGGACCGAAGGGATTGGCGCGCTTGGCCGAGTCATGGAGCAGTCGCTGGTTCTGATGGCCGATGGCTTCGAGACCGGGATTCCACTTATAGGTATCACCACCCATGTTGTGCTGGTGGCATCGCAGGCAGGCCTCGGTGGTCGGCTGGCCGACCGTCAGGGCAGCGCGCATCGAGCGGTCCTGGTTCCAGCGGAATCCCACCGCATCCTCGACAATGTATTTCTCGTTCATGTCGTACGAGGCGCTGTGGCAGATGAGGCAGTCGATCGCCTCCCAGGCATTGGCCGGTGTCTTCAGGCCCGGCAGCATCGTCTCCGAGGGCGGACCGTACGTTCCGCCGATGTGACACTGTCCGCACCCCTCGCTGCGCATGACCGTCTCACCATGAGCGTGCTCGGGGGTAGTGGGAATCAGGGAGGCCCAGCCGGTGAAGCTGAAGGAACCCGGGATCCCGCAGGCCCGGTCGATCTTGCCCACGGGGATCTTGCGGTTTCCCGGCCCGTTCACCTCCCGGCCATCGTATCCCCAGGTACTGAAGCCCTCAGAGCACATCATCGATCGTGTCCACCTCGCGTACGGCCGACCCATCATGGACTTCCATGGTCCGGTGGCATTCGAGACAGGTCTGCGGACCTTCGTACGACATGATCCCGGCTTCACGGAACCGGGCCACGTGATCGGTGGAGTAGCCGCGCCTCATCCAGCCCCACTCGTCATACGGCTGTATCTCCCGGTCGCTCTCAATCTCGGAGGCAAGGGCTTCGAATTCGGCTTCGGTCAGCTCTTCAGTCGGGAACTCGATCGGCGGCAGGTCGACTCCGGCGTACCAGCGGAAGCCAGCCGGATAGCCGACCTTCCAGGCCAGCAGGAGGAGGATAACCGCGGCTGCGGAGACCA
>JALGWK010000411.1 GCA_025774205.1 bacterium | reverse complement strand
GGGCCGGGGTGCCACCTCCATCATTATTCGCCCCAACAAGGGCTGAAGAGGCACAACAAGATTCAGAGAGACCTTCGACGCTCAGGAAAACCGAGCCGTCCGCTTAACTTTCATCTTCCCCGCCACCGTTCTCGGGGGATACCTTCAGGGTATGATCTGGTCTGTTCTGCTCCGGGAAGAGCGTCTCCCCCTCCCCGTGGATGTCCTCAGTCCCATCCTCCAGGAGTCCCTCGGCGGCGTCGCGCTCGACTACGTGCACACCATCCGTACCCAGTACGGTTGGCTCGCCCGCGGTCTGGAGCAACATGCAGCTGAAGCACTGCTCGGGTCGCTGGAACAGCACGGGTTCCCCGCCCTCCTGAAGCAGGACGGCGACCTCATTAACCTGGAACAGCGATTCGTGGTGACCAACGGAGCGATGAAGGAAGATGCGCTCTACTTCCAGGAGACGCTCGCAGGCACCCATCGTGGGCTTCCCTGGGATCACCTGAAGATCGTGGCGCTCGGGAGTGTCCCGGTGACGAAGGAGAAGGCTGTCAGAGCCCGGGTGAAGACGAAAAAGGTCAATAAGGCGATCCTCATGACCACGGGGATCCCCATCCGCAAGACGAAGCAGGAGATGCAGACGCGGTTCGAGACGGTCCGGGAAGAGGGGATCCTCCTCCATCTCGTCTTCCTGATAGATCCCCCGCTCGTCCTGGAGATCCGTCCCGCCCGCTTCGATTATTCCTATCTCGGAGACCAGGTGACGGGGGACCCCGCGAAGGACCTTCGGCTCCTCCTTACCGACCTGGCAAGATGGGGCAGAGCGGCCCATTGGACCGACATGTCCCGCCGGTATGCGAAGGAAGGGGTCCTGGAGCCCGACTTCGTTGATGTGAAGGACTTCCTGCGCTACACCCGCTGGATCACCGAGAAGACGGTGGCGTAGGCCTCCCTGCATCGGCGGCGGCAAGATAACCACCCTACAAACGCACCCCGAACCCGTATTTTGAGATGCATCTGAGTTTGAGCAGGCAACACAAGCTACAATGAATACCGTCGCCACCTCCCGGGAAGAGCGCTATTCCTCCCGGTTCGCCAGTGATACCACCAGCTCGTAGATCAGGGCTGCTGCTTTCCTGGCGGCGGCGATGTCGATCTTTTCAGCGTCGTCCCCCGGACCGTGATAGTCCTCGTGAGTGCCATAGGGCGGACTCCCGGCGATGGTGATATTCGGTATGCCCACGCGATGGAATGCGGAGTGATCGCTCCCCCCATAAAACTGCTCGGGAGCCTCCAGTTCATACCCGAAACCGGCCTCGTTCACTCCGGTCAGTGTGTTCCTCAGCATCCCGGTGTCATTGTCGCCGATAATGGCGAAGATTGTGCCCTCCGGACGGTGTGACCACCGTCCGATCATCTCGATGTTGACCATGGCTGTGATCCGCTCCAGGGGTACAGGCGGATCCTCGACGAAATGTCCGGAACCCAGAAGGCCCCGTTCCTCGCCGGCGAAACATACAAAGATGACCGACCGCTTCGGAGGGGCCATGGCCACCGCTTCGGCCACCTCCAGAACCCCGACGCTCCCGCTGGCGTTATCATCGGCACCGTTGTAGACCTCACCGTTCCTGACACCCACGTGGTCGAGGTGGGCGCCCAGTACGATATATTCCTCCTTCAACACCGGATCGGTCCCCTCCACCAGACCGACTACGTTCGGCGCGTCCACCCCCTCCCTGTCAATCGCCATCGTCACGCTCAGGCTGGCATCTTCCAGTGGGAAGGTCGAGTAGGTCCCCTCCCCCGAGACGGGATCATAGCCCTGGTTGGAGAAGAGCTTCCGAAGGATTCCGGATTCGAGGAAGATCAGGGGCACCTTCGCGTCGGGGAACATGCTGCGGGGAGAGCCCGTGCCGACGGTAAGCCGTTCGCCGGCGAACACCGAGACCTGACGCGACCACTCCGACAGGCTCCCTGACGCAAAGACGACGACGATGGCAGCGGCACCTCTCGCTTCCAGCAGGGGGATCCGTTCCCGAATCGACGTCCAGGGATTCCGGCTCCCCTCTGCGGCGAAGGCGGAGGTGATCTCTTCACCGGGGAATCCGGCGATGACGACGGGTATGGTTCCGTTGAGATCCAACCCGCTCAGATCGTCCCAATCCTTCTCTTCATCAACGA
>JALGWK010000410.1 GCA_025774205.1 bacterium | reverse complement strand
TCTCGTGGTCCTGGCCTTCAGGCTCGATCAGATCTCGGCGGCGATGGGGATCGGGATGGGATATGTCTATCTCGCCCTGCCCCTCTCGGGCCTCCTGATCATCCTCTTCGCCCTGCACACTATCACAGATTCGCTCGCGCGCAGGGCCGGTCAGTGATGGAAGCCCCCATCCTCATACTGCTTCTCAGTTTCATCGCGTGCCTGGCCCTCAGCGTGCCGATCGCGATCAGCATCGGTATCTCCACCGTGGTCACCATGCTCCTGACGATCCCCGCCGGACCGGCGGTGACCACCGTGGCACAGCGGATGGCGACCGGGATAGATTCCTTCGCGCTCCTGGCGATCCCCTTCTTTATCCTGGCAGGACAGCTGATGGCCCGGGGAGGGATCGCTCAGAGGCTCATCGATTTTGCCAGGGTTCTGGTCGGGGGATTCCCGGGAGGGCTCGCCTACATCAACATCGTGGCCTGCATGTTCTTCGGCGCCATCTCCGGCTCAGCGGTAGCGGCGACATCCGCCATCGGGGGCTTCATGATCCCCGCCATGGAACGGGAAGGGTACGAACGGCCATTCATCGTCTCGGTGACGATGACCGGTTCGATCACCGGTCTTCTCATTCCCCCCAGCAACGTCCTGATCGTCTACTCACTGGCTAGTGGTGGCGTTTCGATAGCCGCTCTCTTCATTGCCGGCTACCTGCCGGGGATACTGGTGGGGCTGGGTCTGATGACCGTCTGCGGAGTCATCGCCTCAATCCGGGCTTATCCGGCCGGTGAGCGCCCCGCGCTGACTGAAGCTCTTACCATATTCCTGAAGGCCATACCGAGCCTCCTGTTGATCGTGGTCGTTATGGGGGGGATCGTGGCCGGGCTCTTCACCGCCACCGAGGCGAGTGCGGTGGCAGTCATCTATGCCCTCATCCTGACGCTTGCCTACCGGGAGATCCGGATCAGGGAGCTGTCGGATATCCTGTTGAAAACCGTTGAGACCACCGCCATCGTGATGCTTCTGATCGGCACCTCTACGGCGATGTCGTGGATCCTCAGCTACGAGAACATCCCACAGGAACTCACTGCCGCCCTGCTCTCCCTCACCGACAGCCGGATACTGATCCTCCTGTTCATCAATATCGTGCTGCTGCTGGTGGGCACCTTCATGGACATGACCCCGGCGGTGCTTATCTTCACTCCGATCTTCCTCCCGATCGCCGTCATGCTCGGGATGTCACCCCTGCACTTCGGCATCATGATGGTGCTGAACCTCTGTATCGGCCTCTGCACGCCGCCGGTCGGATCGATCCTCTTCGTGGGCTGCGGCCTGGGAAAGACCTCGATCGCTGAGACCACCCGCGCGCTGCTGCCCTTCTACGCGGTGATGGTCCTTGCCCTTATCCTGGTCACCTATCTGCCCTGGATCAGCGAGGGTCTGCCCCGGCTGTTCGGTTACGCGTTCTGACCGGATATCAACCATGATGATGAGGTAATCATGTTCGAACTCGATTTTACCACCATCCTCGGATTCGGGGCCGCCATCCTCTCTACCTTCGCGGGGGTGCATCAACTGGTGAAGGCATGGCGGACCCGTTCGACCGGGGACCTCTCCCTCCTCTTTCTCCTCATGGCTCTCGGCGGGTGCGTGCTCTGGCTCGCATACGGGTTCCTGCTCGATTCCCTGCCGATCGTGGCAGCCAATTCGGTCGGTCTGGTCGTGCTCAGCACGACCCTCTATTTCAAGTTCAGGTATGGTATGGCAGATCGGGCAGATACTGTATAAATCGTTGTGCCGACTACAGTTCCGACCCGCAGGACCGGCAGTAAGAGTCCTCGGGGTCGTGACCTGACCGTGAACATTGAGGACAGAGGATGTCATCTGAAGGCATCCGGCTCGTCCGGGCCAGCTCGACCGAGACGATCCCGGTCGGTATGGCGATGATCGCATACCCTATGAGCATCATGATCGAGGCCAGGAACTGCCCCAGGACAGTATGGGGCGCGATATCCCCGTACCCGACCGTCGTCATCGTCACGATCGCCCAGTAGATGCTTCTGGGTATGCTGGTAAAACCGTTGGCCTCCCCCTCGATCATGTACATTGCCGTCCCGAGGATGAGGATCAGGGTCAGCACGCCCCCTACGAAGACCACGATCTTTCTCAGGCTGTTCTTCAGGGC
>JALGWK010000409.1 GCA_025774205.1 bacterium | reverse complement strand
CAGAACGGAATCGGCCGACTCAGCTTCTGGCCAGCCGCTCGATCACTTCCTCGGGGCCACTGATCAGGATACGATCTCCCTGCTCCAGAATCAGGTCGGCTGACGGCATCAGGCTCACCGGCCGGTGGGGTTCGTTCGCATTGTGTCGTCGGATCATCATGACCTCGATCTTTTCCCGGTTCCTCAGATCGAGTGAGCGCAGGTCCTGACCGATATAGTGGGAGGGCACCTCGAGTTCGGTCATCAGGTACCCGGGCGCGAACGGCACTGTACGCCCCTGCCTGAGCGATTCATTACTGGTCTCGATACTCCCGAGCAGGTCCTGTCGCTGGATCTCGTTCTGATAGGCCTCATCCACATCCGCCCGGTGGAGAGACCCGATGACCTTGCCCGGACAGGTCGGGTCGATGACGGGCAGCTCTTCATGGTTACGCGCCTCGAACATCCGCATCGCCACATCGAGGGTGTCGTGCGGGGCGACACTCCGGGTATCCAGGTTGGCCACATCAGTCACCACCAGGAGAGGCTCAAGCGCCTGGATATCGGAGAGAACCCGACGGATCTCCTGGTAGGAGATGTTGCCGATGAGCTGTTCCTCCTCATCGATGACGAAGATCGAGGAGTGCACGGGGATCTCTGCCACCAGGTCGAGGAAGGGCCGGAGTCTCATGTTGTGCGGAACGGTGAAGACCTCCGGGGACATCACCTCCTGTACCCGCATCCCTCGCAGGACATTGATCTCCGTCCCCCGGCGGAGCAGGATCCCCTTCGCGCGGAGTTTGACGGTATAGATGCTGTCTTCCATGAGCTGGTGTCCCACGATGACGGCGATGATCGAGGAGAGCATCAGCGGCAGGATGACCTCGTAACCGCCGGTCAGTTCGAAGAGGATCAGGATGGCCTGGAGAGGAGCTCTCGTAGCGGATGCCACCACCGCCGCCATTCCCACCAGGGCGTAAGCCCCGTAACTCGATGTGACGATGTCCGGGGAGATCGCGCTGGCGGCATACCAGACAACCCCGCCGGTCATGGCGCCGATGAAGAGAGATGGGGCGAGGATCCCGCCCGAACCACCCGAACCGAGTGTCGCCGAGGTCGCAATGATCTTGGCCAGGATCAGAAACACCAGCAGTGAGAGCGCCAGGTGCCCGCTGAGGGCCTCCTCGATGAACTCATATCCCACGCCGAATACATGCGACATTCCCACCACACCCAGGATACCGATGACCAGTCCCCCGATGGCCGGCTTCAGCCAGTCGGGGACCCGCAGTCTTTCGAAGAACGACTCTGAAGCGGTGAGGGAACGGGCGAAGGCGACTGCCACCAGCGCAGCAGCCACACCGAGAACCACGTAGTAGAGCAGTTCGACGGGGCTGGCGAGTTCATACGCGGGTACGGCGAAAGCAGGAGCCGACCCGAGATAGGCACGGCTGATCGCGGTCGCTGTCACCGACGAGACAATGATCGGGCTGAGCTGGGCCACGCCGAAATCGCCCAGGATGATCTCGACCGCGAAGAGCATGCCGGCGACCGGCGCGTTAAACGTTGCGGCTATGCCTGCGGCCGCTCCACAGCCCACGAAGGTTTTCATCCGTCGGGGGCTGACACGCAGGAACTGTCCCAGCTTCGAGGCGACTGCACTGCCGATCTGCACGATGGGTCCCTCTGAACCGGCCGAACCACCCGATCCGATGGTGACGGCACTGGCCACGACCTTCGCCGCCGCCACCCGTCCCCGGATGATGCCGCCGCTGGTGGCCACCGAGGCCATGACCTCGGGCACCCCATGCCCTTTGGCCTCAGAAGCCATGAAGGTCACGATCGGACCGACGATCAGACCGCCGACCACCGGAATAGCGAGACGGAGGTACCACGGCAGGTCGAGGATGAAGCTGAAACCCGGTTCCGCAATCCCGTAGGCAAGATGCTGGACTCCGGAAATCGCGTACCGGAAGCCTACCGCGCCATAGCCGCCGATGATGCCGATGATGACGGCCAGGAGCAGGTTGAAGCTGTAATCCCGCGCCGAGAGACTCCGCAATGACTTCTGGAAGAAACCGGTAAGGCGGGAACCGACGGCTGCGATACGCCGGTAAGGCGGGAACCGACGGCTGCGATACGCAAGTGCTGGGTTCCTTCACATTCAGGGTGACCGGTATCTGAATGTCAATAACGGCACCCCGGATGACAACTACTCTCTTTCACACTGCTGATCCGAGCCTCTTCCCCTCTACCCCCCCGGTACCTCCGGAATGGCGGTAAAGGTGATCTCAACACTGTTGAAGGCGCTGAAGACACCCAGTCCGTTCCTGATGTTCGTGAGCGGTTCATTCAGGTCGCGGGTGTCCTGCTGCCTCGAACCATAGAGATCGGCGTACTCCTGATTGATCCGGTAGACCCGCACCAGATGCTGCCCGTAATGGGTAAGTTGCTGGCTCCTCACCACGAAACTGTTCATCGGTCTGGGAGGTGATATGAACTTTTGAGGTCCCCGAATGCCTCCGAAGCCTCCTCCCCGTTCGATCTCGACGGGATCGCTCTCGATATTCTCAACGGTGACGTACCAGAGCGCCGATGTCACCTCGTCCCAGGTCAGTTCGACCGAGGTGACCAGGGTTTCTTCTCCGGGGAAGAAACGCTCCGGAACCACAATAGTGCCGGTCGATCCGACCAGGTTCGCGGGCGCGACGGGCACAACCGTGGATCCGGTCGCCGTCCGGCCGCCATGAACCACCCCGATCTCGAACTCATCACCCTCCATCACCGTCAGGTCGGCCCCGTCGTAATGGTAGTAACCGCTGTCACCGGGGCTCGGCACCAGATTGTACCGTACATCGTTCCTGATCAGCCAGACTTCGGCGTCGTTCACCGGCGGCACGGCGATCGAATCTGAGCCGAGCGGTACGGTGGTAGTGATCTGGATATCGGTAACCGGCTCACCCGCGTAGAGATAGGCCCGGATCACCACCAGGTCACTCTCCGGCCCGGTGGTCGATGATGTATCACAGGCCGTGAGACCACCCAGGATCGAACCGGTTATCAACGAAGTCAGGATTACTTTTCTCAGTTTCATCTCATTACCCTCACTTCAGGTTGACCTGGATATAGACCGTCGGTGTTAAACCCAGCATGAGGGCGTCGGTCACGCTGATCGGTGAGGTATCGAGCTGGTATTCCCGATACCAGACATTGCGGTGGTTGTAGGCGTTGAAAACACTGATGCCGACTTCGGTGATCCAATTTTTCGACTCGATCCGCCGTGAGGCGCTCAGATCA
>JALGWK010000408.1 GCA_025774205.1 bacterium | reverse complement strand
CCGGAACGACCTGCGGGATGAGGTTCACGAGCAGGTCGAGGCGAGTATCGCGGGTGGGGCGCGGGTTCTGCTCGGCTGTGAAGTCCCCGACCGGCCCGGTGCCTGGTATCCGCCTTCGATCCTGACCGACGTCGGCCCGGGCACTCCTGCCTATGACGATGAGATCTTCGGCCCGGTGGCCTCGATCATCACGGTGCGGGATGAAGAAGAGGCGATCCGGGTGGCAAACGATACCATCTTCGGTCTCGGGGCGGCTGTCTTCACGACCGACCTGGAGCGGGGTGAGCGTATCGCCACCGAAGAACTCGAGGCCGGCTGCTGTTTCGTGAACGACTTCGTCCGCTCCGATCCCCGACTCCCCTTCGGCGGCGTGAAGGAGTCAGGCTACGGCCGGGAACTCTCGCACTACGGTATCCGGGAGTTCGTGAACATCAAGACGGTGTATATCAGATAGCTGAAACCATTCTGCTGGTGATCAGTTGTCTTTACTGAGACGGAGGTTGACTGATCATGTGCCCTGCTCGACGAATGTTGATAGTGGTACTGCTCCTGTTGTCGATGAGCGGCTCAATCCGCGGACAGAGCGATCGTCAGACATTCCAGCTCTCGTCACCATCAGTAGTCATGCCGGACCCGGGATCAGAGATCTTTCTGGTTCAGCCGAGGGACTACACGATCGGAACCGGTGACACACTCTACGTGGTGGATGAACGAGGTCAACTGGTCCACGCCTTCTCTCTGGATGGTGACCATCTGTTCCAGTTCGGGGGTGGTGGCCGGGGGCCCGGGGAGCTTTATGCTCCCCGGAGGATCGCCCATTTCGATGGTCGGATCTTCACGCTCGATGTAGCCCTGCATCGGATCAATGAGTACTCATCCACCGGCGAATTCATCCGCGCGATCACTCTGAACAGGAATACCTACGATATCGCAGTCGATCAGGATTACATCTACACGAGCACCAGCTGGTTTACGGGAGCACCCGTCACCAGGATATCCCGGGCGTCACCCGATGATCGCGTACCGCTCCTTGAGAACGCCTCCCAATACTTCCCGGAAGTCGAGATGGGTGATTTCTATTCCATGGGAATGCGGGGTGGAAGTATCTATCTGTCCATCGTCGACGATCAGCTGATCGCGGCGTTCAGGACGGTCGGTGTCGTCGCCGTGTTATCAACCGGTCAGGGATCCACGGAGCCACGATTCATCAGACTCGAGCATCACCTGATAGACAGGTATGTACGTGAGTTCCAGAAACGATTGCGGGAGTATGAGGGCCCCGGCTCGATTACTCCGAGCGTGGTCTATGAGGCAACACCATGGCCGGGTGGGGGACTGGCCTGCTTAATCCGTACCTTTGATGAAAAAGAGTACGAAGATGTCCGTCTGGTCCTCTTCGATCTGGAGACCGGTACGGAGTGCGGAGTTCGACAATAAGGATGATCAGGCCGGGCCTTGCCGCGGGTATTGATAGTGAATCAGCAACGATCCTGTTGTGCAGTGTTAGACACTGACGATGCTGGAATCCATGATCCACTGACTGGACAAGTGTTATATGAGCAGAGCGCAATAGCATGTATTCCAGACACCTTCTGATAACTCTTGTGTCCGCCCTGGTCCTCTGTGCTGCATGCTCGCGCAATTCTGACGAGATGGACTCCAGGGAACCATATGAGACCATCGATCTGGAGGGGCAGTGGCTCTTTGATCCGGACTGGAGGAGTGGCAGATACTGGTGGAGCCGAGGGGGATCGAACTGACCCCATATGACGATCTGGTGATCGCTGACGGCGACGGATCACGCCTGGTCAGAATCACCCCCGATGGGGAACTGGTGGAGGTGATCGGTCGCCGGGGAGAAGGGCCTGGAGAATTCCAGAGACCGTACGACGTCTCCTTCTGTCCCGGTACGGATGTCCTCTGGGTGTTCGATAGCGAGTCGACCCGAATCTCCAGGATGAAGGTCTCGGAGCACTCGACGATCTACCTCGATTCCTTCAACGTCTCGCCGATGATCACCTTCGGTGCTTCGAGCACCAATTATGCAGTCGTCGATGAGCATTCCTTCTTCTGTACCGAACTCCGTTCTGAAGAACGGATGGCGCATATCGATGATGGTGGTGAGACGCTCTCGTCATTCGGGGAACTCTTCACGGTCGATCGGTACAATCCCGATCTCAAGCGCATGTATAATCTGGGAACGGTACTCCCGGGCGAGAACCGGATCTGGTTCATTGGACAGAGCGAACCGCTGATCGAGGTCTATTCAAAGGACTATATGCTAACCGATTCCCGAAGGATCATGACACCGGAAATCGAGACAGCAGATGCCCGTGAGATAGGGCCCATGTCGACCTTAACCTACTTCATGACGGCGGTTCTGAGCCGTGATGGGGAATCGATCTTCACCTGGATGATGACCGACTATGATAGTCTCCTCGCCTGCGTGTATGAGACGCGGGAGATGGCAGCCGATATGGCCGTTATCGAAGGTGATGACGGCATCTCGTTCTACTGGACGAACTGGCACGATGGTGTCGAAATAGCCAGATGAAGGAATCAGGCTACGGTCGGGAACTCTCGCACTACGGGATCCGGGAGTTCGTGAACATCAAGACGGTGTATATCAGGTAGGGTGCGGCGGCAGTCTTCACAGCCCCTGGAACCTCAGCAGTGCCGGGTGCGAATCAGGGGCTCAGCGGGGATACACAAGTCCATCCACTGCGGGGATCAGGCGGTAGACGATGACATCCTGTTTCTCCCGATCCATGTCGATCACCAGGTAGTGACCATATGAGAACCGGACCATCCCCTTGGGAAGGGAACAATCCCCCAGATACTCTCCATTCGGCGCGATGACCCGGAAGTGGCGTTCCGTCGGGAGGAAATATGAAGAGGGATCCTCCAGCCAGAGGTAGTCGTACTCGTCGATTGCGACATGACTCCAGAAGGCCCGGATCTTCGGATACTGGTCGGCCTGTTGCCAGGCCTCCCAGATTTCTTCTCCCAGTGGGTTGCCATTCAGGTACAGGTCCCTGAAATACTGGTCGGCCAGGGCCTGGTCCTCCTCGGTAACCGGTCCCGGTTCAAGCCCGAGGCGATATTCGGCGCACTTCGTACCGGAAAGATCGAACCACTCGATGACCGGTTCCTGGCCGGTCGACTGCAGGATCCCCCGGTCGGGAGAGAAGAGTAACTGTGCCTGTCCGGAAAAGCGGGGAGGAGTCGCGACCATCCACCTCGATGGTTTTTCCAGCCCGAAATGAGCCTTCACACGCGGTGTTTCAATGGTACCGATCACCACCCCATCGGATGCTCGGATGGTCGCTGTCTGTGAGGTCGAGTTCAGCCCCTCCCCCCTGCCTCGACGGACCATGATCTGGTTGCCGTCTGCGTCAATCGAGACCTGGTCTGGAATTGATTCCTGCGGATCGAAGGTATGCATTCGGAGGAACTGTCCATCCGTGTGGAACCAGGAGACTCGTCGCAGGGCCCGATCGTAAAGGGTAATGATATCATCGGCGATTGTAAGGAGGTCTGGATCACGGTACTCGCCTGGACCGTCCCCCATCCGGCCGATCAGATGGCTGAACCGACCCGACTCATCAAAGACGACCAGCCGGGTTTCATGGAAGGTGGCGACACCATCGAATAGATAGATCGAGCCCTGCTCGTCGAAACCCATCCAGCGGGGTCTCGTCAGAAGGCTCTCCTCGATCGATTCATCCTCATCGATCCTGGCGACCACTTCACAGGTGAAGAGGGGGGAGCTGTATTTCGGGCCGTTCGCCGTTTCCGCTATGGTAATCCCGTTCTCTTCGTAGATCTGGAATGAATAGGCGTCGGTTCCGTCATCCGATCCGGAACAGGCGAGGATGGATAGAACCATTATCAGCAGCAACGGATTCAGTGGACGCATGATGACCTAGTCCGGGTGCGGGATGAAGGTGTCAGTGGCGGAGTATAGCATGATATGGGAACGTCGGGAATCAGGCTACGGCCGGGAACTCTCGCACTACGGTATCCGGGAGTTCGTGAACATCAAGATGGTGTACGTTCGATAAACAACAGGTGATGATCTCGGTCTAGACCGAGTTTGACTCGATCCACCAGGAGAGCTGCTCAATACGATCGGCCTCGATCCCCAGTGATTGAACTCTTTTTATCAGTACAGCCGTTTCAACAAGACCCTCGATGATCAGGGTCCGTACATATTGCTGATCCTGTTCTCGTGATGCCGCCAGTTTGCTTGCGGCAAGATCATGTCCTTCGATACACCAGCCTGTTGAAGGTTCGATCCCTCGTCCTGAAACTGGTATCACTCGTCCTTCCCACCCGGCCGGGAGGATTGCGTTCTCTATTGAAACGCCATGGACATAGAAACCATAGGTCTCATGGAATACGGAGTACTCTCCCAGAGTGCCATCTATCAGATCAACCCGATCCGGATGGTTCCGTGGCGCTATATCGACTTCAATCGATTGCCTGACGGCCCCGGGCGCATCGGGATATTCCCCCAGAATTGCCTGAGATCCGAACACCCAGACTTCCGTATCATCCGCAACGTCACATGAAGCCCGAATCGCATGCTCAAGCTCATCCCTGGTCATGATCGTTCACATCCAGAGC
>JALGWK010000407.1 GCA_025774205.1 bacterium | reverse complement strand
GAACGCTTCGCCCACCTCCTTCCGCCCGGCCAGGCTCACCGAAGGGCCTGTCATCGATGGTGTCCTTGATGATGCCGCCTGGCAGAGCGCTTCCATTTCAGAACCGTTCCTCACCTACAATCCCACGCGCGGGGAGATCCTGCCGCAGCGGACCGAATATTTCGCCTTCCGCTGCCACGACACCGAAGCAGACCAGATCAGGGCGAACATCTCGGCTCGGGACGGGATGTTCAACGATGATTGGGTGGGGTTGTCGATGGACGCGCTTGGCACCAGGCAGACTTCGTACGACCTCTTCGTGAATCCGCTCGGCATCCAGGGTGACATCCTCACCTCGGCAGTGAGCGGAGAGGACCCCGCCCAGGATTTCGTCTGGGAGAGCGCCGGTCGACTCACCGGAGCGGGGTACGAGGTCGAGATGCGTATCCCGCTCAGGAGCCTGCGCTTCAAGAGCGGCCCGGAAGCTGCCTTCGGCATCCTCTTCTGGCGTCGGATCAGCCGACTCGGCACGAGCGGTTCGTGGCCCGAGATCGTTCCCGGCCGGAGCATTTTCGATATCCACGCCCGGATGGAGTTCGAGGAACTCAAGAATCCGCTGGTGCTGGAACTGCTCCCCTCCTACACCTACGGCGGCAGCCAGGTTCTGAACGATTCCAACCGCTGGGACAGGGATGCCGCGGATGATTTCGGAATGGGCCTGAAGTACGGTCTGACCTCATCAGTGACCGCTGACGTCACCTGGAATCCCGATTTCAGCCAGGTCGAGAGCGACGTCTTCCAGGCTGAGGTCAACCGCCGCTACCCGGTCTTCTACGAGGAGAAGCGGCCCTTCTTCATGGAGGGGCTGGAGATCTTCGACTTTGCGGTCATCGGGCATGGTCTGCTCCAGACCGCCGTGCACACCCGCAACATCGTCGATCCAGAATGGGGTTCCAAGATCACCGGTACGCTGGGGCGGACCGCGATCGGCGTGCTGGCCGCAAGTGATGAGTTCCCCGGCTATGCCGGGGAGGATGAGGTCAATCCGAACGAAGACCGGAACGCCGGTTACCTGATCGGACGGGCGAAACACAGCCTGGGCAGTGACAGCTATATCGGCGCCCTCTACTCCGGCAGCAGTTTCGCCGGCAGACGCAACAATGCCTTCGGGGGAGACACCCAGTTCCGTTTCCTGAATGGACACCAGACGACGTTCTCCCTGCTGAGCAGCACCACCTCCGAACCCGATTCAGCCGATCAGTCGGGCACCGCTGTGAACTGGACCTGGGAATACGGCAGCAGGAACTTTGTGGCCGCAGCCGCATACCAGTATCTCAGTTCCGATTTCGATATGGATTCCGCCTTCATCAGCCGGACCGGAGTCGACAATGGCTGGGTGTACCTGGCTCCGGTCTTCTATCCGGAGTGGGAGAAGTTTCCCTGGCTGCTCCAGTTCAGCCCCGAAATCGTGATCTCCGAGACCTACGATATCGAACAGGCTGAACGCGACCTCTATTTCCGGCTCGCGGCCCAGATGCAGACCACACGTCAGGGCAACCTCCGTTTCGAGTTGAGTCGCAGTCGGGAGTACTGGCAGAACCGGGCTTTCTGGCAGGACCAGCTCCTGGTCACCGGCAACGTCCAGTTGCGGAACTGGCTCGGCTTCGGCGGCCATTTCCTGACCGGTGAGAGCATCTACTACTGGAACGATCCGGCCTACATGGGGTTGGTCCTCTCGACCAGTCTGGGAGTGAACCTCCGTCTCAGTTCAAGGCTCTCCCAGGGCTTCAACATCTTCCACGAGAAGTTCCACCGCCAGACGACCGGGGCCCACATCTACGAGGTGAATATCATCAGCAGCCGCACGACCTGGCAGCTGAACCGCTACTTCTTCCTGCGGGGACTGGTGCAGTATGACAGTTCCGCCTCACGGGATCGACTGCTGACCGACTTCCTGGCTTCCTTTACCTGGATCCCCGGCACGGTCCTCCACCTGGGATATGGATCACTCTATGAGCGGAGGAAGTGGTTCGAACCCACTTCCACCTGGATGCTCGGCCAGGGTGATCTGACCGAGATCCGCCGGGGTATCTTCTTCAAGGCCAGCTATAACCTGAGACTTGGCGCGAGATAAGAATCCTGCAACTTTTTCAGGTAGCAGGTCGTTCTATACTCAACAGTTGATATCAACAGATGATTACGGATTCCGGAATCTACCGCAGAAGATGAGTACCGACTGTGAAAACCGCCAACGATCCTGCACGAGTGAATCGGGAGAATGACCGTGGCTGACAGGAACGCGACCCCCATGTACGGCAGTGTCGATCTGCTGATCCTCAAAACCCTCAGTCTCAACGG
>JALGWK010000406.1 GCA_025774205.1 bacterium | reverse complement strand
CCCGCATCCGTTCCAGGGCCCAGAAGAGGTTCACCGCGGTGGGACGGGTTCCCGCCAGCAGATCGAGGACCGGCCGGAGGGCATGCACGAAGGCTTCAGCGCTCTCCGCTTCCATCCGGGCGGCTCCCAGGGCCACACCGTATGCTGCGGCCAGGCCGATCGCCGGCGCGCCCCGGACCTGCATGTTCGTTATCGCGTCGGCCATATCCCGGTGATCCCTGATCACGACATGGGTCTCTTCGTACGGCAGGCGGGTCTGATCGAGCATCCGCACGCAGGGAGGGTCTCCCGGTTCCTTGCCGGTTACCCATTCGAGCGCTCTGAAACCGGGATCGTTCATCAGTCGATCAACCTGAAGGCGTTCACGTCCACAAGTCCTTTGTCAGTGAGTTTCAGGGCCGGGATCACCGGCAGGGCCAGAAAGGAAAGGGTGGCGAAGGGGTGGGGCATGGTCGAGCCGAGTTCGGCCGCGATCGTCTTGAGCGCTTCATGCTGCTCCACCACTTTGTTGAGCGGCTCGTCGGAGAGGAGGCCGGCGATCGGCAGGGGCAGGGCGCCGAGCACCTTGCCGTCGGCAACTGCCACGAGACCGCCGCCCAGCCGTTCGACCTCGGTCACCGCCAGGTGAAGGTCGTGATCGTTCAGGCCGACCGCGATGATGTTGTGGGAGTCGTGCCCGATCGAGGAGGCGAGCGCCCCCCGCTTCAGACCGGTTCCCCGGATGATCGCCCGGCCGATATTGCCCGTCGCCCGGTGCCGTTCCACGACCACCAGTTTGGCCAGGTCGCGTCCGGGATCGGCGATGACCGAGTCGCCGTCGACCGTCGGTGTATCCTCGGAGCGTCCGGTGACGATCTGATCGGGGATGATCTCGATGATCGGCCGGTCGGCCTGTTCGGCCGGGATGCGGAGATCCTCGACCGTGAACGGCTTTACCCGCATGGTTCCTTTCACATGCTCTTCATTGTCATCAGGAGGAGGGGAATCGAAGTGCGGTTCGCCGTCGCTCGCCACCCGTCGGCCGCGATGGTAAACATCCCCGGCACTGAATTCCGTAAGGTCCTCCATGACGCAGAAGTTCGCGAAGTAACCGGGCGCGATGGCGCCGATTCCGCGCAGCCCGAACCGTCGGGCGGGATTGATCGTGGCCAGCTGGACAGCCCTGATCGGGTCGAGTCCGAGGGCGATCGCCTTCCGCACGACCGCGTCAATATCGCCATCGCGCAGGAGGTCGGATGCGCTCCGGTCGTCCACCACGAAGAGACAGCGCGGCCAGGTGTGGTCGGTGACGAGATAGAGGAGGTCTGCCAGGTTCTTCTCAGAAGAACCCTCCCGGATCATCAGATACATACCCCGCCGGAGTTTCTCGAGGGCCTCTGGAAGCGAGGTGGATTCGTGGTCGGAATCGATCCCGGCGGCGATGTAGGCGTTGAGGTCCATCCCGCTCACTTCCGGCGCGTGACCATCCACCACCCGTCCGGCAGCCATCGCGAGCTTGCCGTGCACCATCCCGTCGGCGTGGATCACACCGGGGAAGTTCATGACCTCCCCCAGTCCGATCGATCCCTCCCAGGTGAGCGCCTCGGCAATGTCTTCAGCCGTCACCTCCGCTCCGGCGGTCTCGAGGTGGGTGGCCGGGACGCATGAAGGGACCATGAAATACACGTCGAGCGGAAGACGCCGCCAGACATCGAGCATCCAGCGGGCACCGGTCAGACCGGTCTCGTGCAGATCGGTGACGATCCCGGACACACCACGGGGTACCACCGCCTCGGCGTAGCGGGCCGGGTGGAGCATCGACGACTCGGGATGGATGTGCCCGTTGATCAGGCCGGGTACAAGGTAGCGTCCACCGAGATTGATCACTTCCGCGGCGTTGCGGTACCCCCCGATCCCGGCGATCTGTTCTCCGGCGACGGCCACGTTCCCTTCTTCGATCTCACCACTCAGGGTGTTGACGATGCGGGCGTTCAGAAGGAGGAGGTCTGCCGGCTGCTCTCCCCGGGCCACGGCGAACAGGTCGCTCATTCGGGGATCACCTTAATGTGGCAGATATCGGGGAGGTTGCGGTAGCGCTCGTTGCAGTCGATGCCGTAGCCAACCACGAATTCATCCTCGACCTGGAAGCCGGTGTAATCGAGGACCACGTCAGCCTCGCGGCGGGCGGTCTTGTCGATGAGAGCACACAGCCTTACCGAGGCCGGGTGGCGTCGGCGCAGGATGTTGATGAATCGTTTGAGGGTGATGCCGGTGTCGACGATATCCTCGACGATGAGGACGTCCCTGCCGCCGATCGGTTTCTCCAGCCCGTGGATTTCCTTCACGGCGCCGGAACTCTCCATGCCCGATCCATAACTGGAGAGGCGGACGAAATCGACTTCCACCGGGATCTCCAGCTGGCGGATCAGGTCGGCGAGGAATACGAACGAACCCTGCAGGATACCGATCAGGAGCGGACTGGCGTCCCGGTAATCGCGTTCGATCTCCCTCGCGATCCGGGCCACCGTCTTCTGGATCTCCTGACGGGTGAAGAGAATTTCCGGCTGTTCTGTCACGTGGTTCCGCCTCCGTCTGTGAACGGACATGCGGTCACCATTGTATTCGGAGGTGTCGGGTGAGGCTACCGGTTCTTCCTGCTGGAACGGTCTCCGGAAGTCAGAGATTCGGGAGGGTCAGTTCCCTTCTGTTCCCGCCGGCACCGAAATCACCAGGTAGAGATCGGCATCTTCTTCATCCTCGATCCGAATGAGGGCCGATCCGTCGGTGGTGAACGCAGTCGGGAGTGGCGTTCCGCCAAGATGGCCGAGGTAGTGACCGTCGGGAGTGTAGAGATCGAGCCGGGTCGTGCCGGGGTGCTCGGTGGCAGCCAGGATCCAGATCCGCCCGAAAGGATCGGTCGTCAGTCCCTCGATCGCCTGACGTCGCTCGGCGAAGGGATACTTCTCGAGCGAGGCCCGGGTGGCGGTGAACCTCTCACCGCTGCCGAATCCGAAGCGGAACTCATCATTGAAGAACCAGTCCCGGTCGGCCTGGGTTACCGTGAGATCGGGCGCGGGCGCGAGGACCTCCCGCAGCAGTCGACCGGTGAGGTCACGCTCCTCGAAGTGATAATCACTGCTGCTGACCAGATGGATCCGTCCGGAGTCGGTCGAGAAAGTCCAGTGGAGCCGGGGGGCGAACTGGGGCGGTCCGACGAAGACCATGCCCTGGCCCGAGACCGATCTGACCTCGATCTGTTGTTCCCTCAGGCCGACCATCGTCGCCAGCGTATCCTCGCTGCCCGAGACGAGATCCACCTTGAGCAGGAAGTGGGTGGGGACTATAGCGTCAGCGTTCTCGAAATCCACATTGGTCTGGGTATTGATCAGCAGACCCGAGGCATCCAGCGGGTTGAACTCGTGCCAGGCGTAAGAACCCCACCTGGTGTCCCGCAGGTAATCCCCGCTGGTGGAATAGACCGAGAATCGCCGGTTCATGATATCAGCGATCCAGAGTTCATCTCCAGTCCTGACGATCACGTGGGGGAACTGGAATTCACCCGGCCCCTCTCCGCTCCGGCCGAATTTTGTCAGGTAATTGCCCTGCAGGTCGACCTGGACGACCTCCCGATTCCCCCGATCGCAGATGAAGAAGCTCTCTTCCGCTCCGGCGACACCCGCGATGCTGTTGAAGATGTAATCGGTTTCGTCACTCCAGAGATCCCAGACAGCCAGGGTGTCGACCGGGAGCGGCTGGTCGGGCAGGATCGAGTGGGTTACCCGTTCGACACCATCGGCCAGAGTTTCGACGGTCATCATCTCCGAGCCGGAGCTGTTGGAACAGCCGGAGGCGGAGAGGAGGGTCAGAAAAGATGTGAGGAGCAACATCAGGCCGGTTACACCGACCCCGGCCAGGGTGGAGGTT
>JALGWK010000405.1 GCA_025774205.1 bacterium | reverse complement strand
CAACTCACCCACCCTCCTGGAACTGTGGGGGGACGGCAACAGCGACGGGGCCCTGTCACAGGCGGAGATCAACGCGTTGACACCGGTCCCCCAGGCCTCCCTGCCGGATGTCCGACAGGTGGATCTCACGGTCATCGTTGAGACCAGCCGGCCTGCCCACGGCTACGAGGGACCGTTCGGCACCAGCGGCGACCCCTACCAGTACCGGTCGTATACGCTGAGGCGTCAGATCAGGGCCCGGAACGTGGGGATCAATCCGGGTGGCCTGCTGCTCTGTGGGACACCTCCCGATCCCCCCCTGAATCCCTTCGGATACGACACCCCCGCGGACCATGGCGGCAGCATCAGCCTCGAGTGGGATTCTTCCCCTGACGAGTACATGGATGAAGGGGATGTCCAGTACTACTCCGTCTATCGGAAGCTCGGGTCGGCCGGAGAGGAAGAGGTGGTGGGGCAGATGCAGGCGATCATCGCCGACACCAACTACGTCTTCATCGATGACGGCGACGTCGACAATTTCAATTCACCAGTGGACGGCCAGGAGTACTACTATCGTCTGGCTGCCTGGGACTGCGCTCCCCAGGAGTCCGTTCCCACCGCCTGGATCGGTCCCCTCATCAGCATGCCGAACGGGCCTCAACCGCCCGTCATCGATGACATCTGGGATACCCCCTGTGACACCGGACAGGATATCACCGTCCGCTTCCAGGCCAGCCCGCAGGACAACGGTCTGGCCGACGGAGTCGAGAGGTACCAGGTCTACCGCGGCACCGTCTCCGACAGCACCATCTTCTCCAAGGTTCTGGTCGATACACTGGTCGAAGCTGTCGGTCAGACGTTCTATGAATTCCATGACACGGTCGGCAATGATGCCGGTTCACCACCGGTCGATTACACCAACTACTACTACATCGTCCGGGCCATCCGGGATGGGATCGAGAGCGAGAACAGCAACGAGGCCGGAGCCGTCTGGAGCTCGACAGGTCTCTCGGCCGCCAAACTCTTCCCGGTCCTGGACAAGCCCGGTGATGAGGGTCAGGCACTGCTGATCGAGTGGCGCCGCTCACCTTCGGAAGACTGCTCTCCCGGGCCGGAGCACTACTGGCTCATGCGACGGGTCAAGGGAACCACGACCTGGAACCAGGTCTATGATGTATCGACATTCGGATCGCAGACCTACGAGTACGAGGACGACAACGGCGGCGTGGGGCTCAGTACCGGCACCACCTACGAGTACACCGTCCTGACGAAGAAGGGCACGGAGTTCGAGGATTCCAACGTCGAGGAGGGAACCCCCGTGGCGAACCCGCTCATCGGACCGCCGGCGGGACTGTCGGCCGAAGATGAGGCCTGTGATCCGGACGGCAATATCATCCTCGAGTGGAGCGCCTCTCCCGACGACGGTGCCGGCTCATATTCTGTCGACGAGTACTTCATCTACCGGTGGCGGACGGGCTTCGCGGTCAGCCTGATCGCGACGGTCACCGCCGATGGTTCGGAACTCTACAACTGGACCGATTCGGAGGCCACCAACCCCGGGAACGCGCCGGTCCTGGGTTTCACCTACCGGTACCACGTGACCGCCTACAACCAATCGAGTTCAGCCGAAAGCGATCCGTCCAACGAATCCGAGGCCACCGCCGACGGCACTCCGGGGGCAGCGGAGATCACCGCCGCCTACGATACCTTCCAGTCGTCGAGAGAGATCCGGGTGGAATGGCTGGCCTCCGAGGATGATGGCGGGTGTTCCGACTCGGTCTACGAGTACCGAATCTACCGGACGACGATTCAGGGGAGTTACGGCGACGGTCCGGTCGGAATCCTCCACGCCGACGACTCCGAACTCTATTTCTGGCTGGACAATCTCAGCTATTCCGCCGACCCGCCCCAGGAAGGCCTGACGTACTGGTACATCATCCGCGCCTACGACGCCGTGAACGATCTCTTCTCGATGGCCAGCAACGAGTTCGGACCGGTTGAACCGTCGACTGGCAGCTCGGGCGACCGCGCGGCAAGTCGTTCGATCCCAGCGTGGCGCATTCAGGCTCCAATGTCCGGGGGAACGACATCGGGGAGGGATCGTACGACGGTATGTACCGGGCCCGGGCCGATAACTACGTCATCAGTCCGACGATCGACCTCTCCGGATACAGCCAGGGTACCGTGACGCTGAAGTACTGGCGCTGGCTCTCGGTAGAGGATGGCGACAAAGACGAGGCACAGGTGTTGGTCTATGACGGCGAAGACTGGATCGAAATATGGACGAAC
>JALGWK010000404.1 GCA_025774205.1 bacterium | reverse complement strand
CCGGAGTCTCCTCCCGGGAGAGTTCGCTCACTCCGACGCTGTCGGCCTGAGAGGGAGCGATTCGCGGCTGTGCTTCTTCGGCCCGGGGTTCGATGGTGACCGGTTGCGCTGCGACCGGTTCCGCCGCGACGAGCCGACTGCCCTGCTGCAGTTCCAGCCAGCTGTAAAGGTTTTTCCTGCCGTAGCCGTTCATGCCGAGTCGATCGACCTCCCCGAGACTGAAGAGAGCGTGGCCGAGAGTCCCCGAGAGGAGGCTCTGATGAACCTGCGCCGCCAGCGTACGGGGGTCACCGGACATCTCGCTGAGGTTGATCCCCGCTACGATGCATGGCGCCGGGATCATGTCCTGGTAGCCCTGCAGCATCGACATGAATTCCTCGACCGACGAGGTGTACATCATGGGGACCACGTAGTCGAGCGATCCGCTCGCGGTCCACTCGGCCGGGTCCTGCGCGAAAATACCGACGGCTCGATCGTAGTGGTTGATGACCGCAGCCGACATGATGATGGAAGGCCGTGCGAGACGGGCCCGCTTGCTGATCCGCGCCAGCATTCCCGAGATCTCACTCGCCTGCCAGCCCATGTAGGTGTCGGAGGTGTTTTCGGCGAGGAAGCGTCTTCGACTCATCGCGTCGTAGGAATAGTCGTCATCGGGCAACCTGATATAGTCGTAGTGGATGCCGTCGACCTGGTACCGATCGACGATGTCCATGACTACCGCTTCGATATGGTCCTGCACCTCGGGATTGCCCGGTGCCGCCAGAACGTATGCGAACCGGTTCCCGAGCCGCAGGGTGCCGCCGTCCCGGTTGACCATGACCCAGCCGGGATGTTTCCTGAAGATGTGCCAGGGGGTGGTCGCGGGCGGTGGAACGGTTCCGCTCCACATGGGGAAGGTGTTGATCCAGGCGTGGAGACGGAGGCCTCTCTGCCGGGCCTGCCTGATCGCCATATCGAGAGGATCCCAGCCAGGGTCCTGACCGAGTCGACCGGTGAGTTCAGCCCCCCACGGCTCGATTGTCGACCGGTAGAAAGCGTCTCCCCTGCCCCTGACCTGGAAGTAGACATCGGTGATCCCCCACGCCGCCGCCCGGGAGAACAGGTCCTTGACGTTCTGCGGGGTGCGGTACTCCCAGCGGGAGACCCAGAGCCCGCGTACCACGTCCGCGTCACGGATATCCCGCCACTGTGCTTCCACCGGTGAGAGGGAGGGTAGCGTGATTACGAGGATCACGAGACAGAGCAGAGCGCGCCGGGTGTTCATGCGGGTGTCTCCACCATCAGGGTAACCGGTCCGTCATTGATCAGATGTACTTCCATCAGCGCCCCGAACCGACCCCGTTCGACACCGATACCAAGGCGCTCGAGTCCGGAGCAGAAGGACTCCACCAGGCCGTCGGCATCCTCCGGGTCAGCCGCTTTCTCGTACGACGGTCGTCTCCCCTTGCGGGTCTCCGCGTAGAGGGTGAACTGTGACACGACCAGGGCATTTCCCCCGGTGTCAAGCAACGACCTGTTCATCCTGCCCTCATCATCGTCGAATATCCTGAGGTGGGCGCACTTCGCGGCCAGCCAGGCCGCGCTCTCCTCGTCATCCCCGCGGCCTATCCCCAGCAGGATCAGCAGACCAGCCCACTTCCGCCTGACTGACCCGCTGGAGGAGGGCTCTCATCAGCTGCTGTCACGCTCCCTGGAGGCTGGTATCGCCGCTTCGAACAGGCTCCCCCGCCCCGGATCGCTCCGGAGGAGACGCAGGCGTCCGCCGTACGATTCGACCAGTCGCCGGGAGAGTGCCAGGCCGAGCCCCCACCCCCGCCGCGGTCGTGATCGTTATTACTCCAGGTTCGCTCCCCACGGCATCCATGGCATTCTTCAGGAGGTTCTCGATGACCCATTCCAGCAGTTCCTCCTGACAATCAACCGCCGGAGCGCCGCCGTACTCCTCCCGGAATTCGGGCACCGTCCCCCGCTGGGGTGCCCGCTCGCGCATGTAGGTGGTCACCCTGCGGACCAGGGCTTCCAGGTCGACCGGTTCCCCTGCCGCCGGACTACCGATCTTGCCGAAGCGGTTGGTCACCCGGACCAGTTTCGCGACATCCTCCTCCATGGCTTCCACGATCGCGGCCGCGTCGAGCCCCTTCCCCGTGGTCCGGTCGTCCGATCCGTCATGGACGGATGGCGCGGACGGCGATGGAGAGGCCGCAAGTCTATCGCCAAGGAGCTTCATCCAGCCCTGCAGGCTGGATAGCGGAGTGCCGAACTGATGGGCACTCTCCCGGGCCAGTCCCACCCACACCTGTCCTCGTTGCTTCGCCAGGCTGGCCGCGAGTGACCACCAGATGAGCAGGAGTACCATGGCCAGAAGACCGAGCTGGACCCAGGGGAGGATCCTGAGCCGGCGTACCGCGGGGGGATCCCCGAAATGGAATATCTGTTCGGCGCCAGGCTGTTCGAGTGGTATCGGCTCGAACTGGCGGTCGAAGAGGGCAATCCGGTCGATGATTCGCGCCAGGCTCTCCTCGGTCTCTCCATCCTCGCCGATCCCCCGCCAGGAATGAGGCACCCCGGTTGAGTCGGTAACGATGTAGGGGAAATCGAAGCGGGCGATCATCTGGCTCACCGCGGCGTCGAGGACGGTACTGTAGCCGGTGGTGTCGGTCGCCACGGCGCTGATGAGTTCGGCGTATGAACGGGTGAAGCGGCGGGTTTCCTCGCGCAGGAGTTCCACCTGCCTGCCTGAGTAGAGGAGACTGATCGTTACGACGATGGCCGCCAGGAGAAGGGCCAGGATCTGAAGCCAGAATCCGCTCTTCCCGCCGGCGTGAGTGCGGACCGCGTTAGCGGACATCTCCCGCGGGACCGATCAGGGAGAGATCGCCCATCCAGGGACGGAGCGGTTCGGGGATTACCACACTCCCCTCGTCGGTCTGGAACGTCTCGAGGATCGCGATCAGCAGGCGCGGCACCGCCACACCGCTGGCGTTGAGAGTGTGCACATGGGCCACCTTGCGGTCGGCGGCGCGCCGGTACCGGATGTCGGCGCGACGGGCCTGGAAGTCTCCGAAATTGCTGCAGGAAGAGACCTCAAGCCAGCGACCGGCGGCGGGTGACCACAGCTCCAGGTCGTAGCAGCGGCGGGCGGCGAAGGAGAGGTCACCGGTGCACAATTCGAGTACCCGGTAGTGGAGGCCGAGCAGATCGAGAACGCTCCGGGCATGCCCCAGCAGCAGTTGATGCTCCGCCTCGCTCTGCTCCGGGTCGCAGAAGCGCACCAGTTCCACCTTGTCGAACTGGTGGACCCTGATCAGCCCCCTTGTGTCGGCTCCGTGGGCGCCGGCCTCCTTGCGGAAGCAGGCGCTGAAGGCCGCGTAGGAGATGGGGAGGTCCTCCTCGGGCAGGATGCTCTCCCGGTGGATGTTGGTGACCGGCACCTCGGCGGTGGGGATGAGGTAGAGGTCCTCATCCTCGATCCGGTACATGTCATCGGCGAGCTTCGGCAGCTGCCCGGTGCCGACCATCGAGGCGGTCCGGACCAGGGTCGGCGGCCAGACCTCACGGTATCCGTTCACCATCGTCTGGTGGTCGAGCATGAAGTTGATGAGTCCCCGGACCAACCGGGCCCCGGCACCGGTGTAGAGGATGAAACCGGTCCCGGCCAGCCGCGTCCCGGCCTCGAAATCGACCAGTCCGAGGTTCCTGCAGAGGTCGACGTGATCGAGGAGATCAAAGTCGTATTCAGGTTTCTCGCCCCATGTCTCACGGACAACGTTTTCGTCGGGCGTGGCGCCCACCGGAGCCTGTGGATCAGGCAGGTTCGGCAGGGCCAGCAGGGCCTCATCGAACTCCGCCTGCACGCTGCCAAGCTCCGTGTCGAGTTCCTTCACTCGCTCAGAGATCCGGCGGGTGTCGCTGATTGCCCCTGAGGCGTCCTTCCCCTCCTTCTTCAGAAGGGCGATGCTCTCACTGGCGACATTCAGCTGCCGCTTCTCCTCCTCCGCCTC
>JALGWK010000403.1 GCA_025774205.1 bacterium | reverse complement strand
CGGTCGTAGAGGATGATCTGCGTCCGGTCGGCTTCGAATCCGGGCCGCTCCATCGCCAGGTACGCTATGTATTTCCCGTCGGGACTGTACTGGGGAGAGGTGTCGTTGGCATCGCTCCCGGTCAGCAGCTCCGGCTCACCCCCATCGACCGGGACGAGCCAGATATCGTTACCGGTCCCCACCGAGGTCGGCACGTCGGTGTTGCGGACGAACGCGAGTTCAGCCCCGTCGGGACTGAGGTCGAAGTCCTGGAATCCACCGAGCGAGATCGGCGGCGTGTCGTACGGCCCCGGTGTCAGATCGCTCATATTACCGCTCTCAACCTCCACCACGAAGACGTGGCTGCGCATGCCGTCTTCCCAGGTGTCCCAGTGCCGGTACATCAGTTCGTCGTAGATCTTCGCGTCGGTGTTCCCTTCGCTGAGAGCGCGCAGGCGCTCGGCCTGCTCATCCCCCTCCGGCCAGACCTCGCTCACGAAGAGGATCCGGGTGCCATCGCGGGACCAGACCGGTCCCGTCGCGCCGCCTTCGACCGAGGTGAGCCGGCGGGCTTCTCCACCCGAGGCCGGCAGCAGGTAGATCTGCGGGCCATCGCCTCCCCGGGTGCTCACGAAGGCGATCAGCTTCCCGTCGGGCGACCAGGCGGGTGAAGTATCGGTTCCCGGGGAACTGGTGAGCTGTACCGCCTCCCCCCCATCGATCCCGACCATCCAGACGTCGCTGTTCCCCCGGTCGGCATCGACATCGTACCAGGTCACCGGGTAGGCGATCCGGCTTCCGTCCGGACTGATCGCGGGGGCCCCCACCCGCCCCATGGCCCAGAGATCCCGTGGGGTGATCGGATCACTGCCCGACTGGGCGACCGCCGCCGGCGGCTGGCCCGCGGCAAGGATGAGGGTGAGCATGACAGCAGGCACGACAGGGAAGGAACGATGGACGCGCATGGCTTCGGTGCTCCTCTTGAAGATGGTTGAAACCGGAAAGTTCCACCTTACCGCAGGCGCCGACGAGGGGTCAATACAGGCACTCTCAACCTGCTCATTTCACCTTCTCTTTTTACCTGCTCTTTTCACCTGACCTTACGTCTTGTTCCCGTTACTGTGCGTAAGTTGGATCCCACACCTCAGGAGGAAGAGTGATGAAGATCGAACCATTCGAGATGGAGCGCTGGCAGTCGACGTTCGAGCACACGGTCGATTACAACATCTCCGAGAGCGGGGTCCATCCGCTCACCGTCGGGGAGCTGTTGGAGATGCCCGGTGACGAGCCCTCCCTCACGATGGACGATCTGCTCTCGACCGGCCTCGGCTATGCCCAGGGCAATGGCGTGGAACCGTTACGGGAACGGATTTCACTCATCTATCCCGGATCCACCATCGAGAACATCCTGGTCACCCACGGTGGAGCCGAGGCGAACTTCCTGGCCACACTCGAGCTGATCAAGCCCGGCGATGAAGTGGTCATCATGCTGCCCAATTACATGCAGACCTGGGGTCTGGTGCAGGGTTGGGGAGCGGAGGTGAAGCCATGGCTGATGCGGGAAGAGAACGACTGGCAACCCGATCCCGATGAACTCGATCAACTCGTCACCGAGAAGACCAGGCTGATCGTCATCACCAATCCTAACAATCCGACGGGCAAGGTGTTCAGGGAACCGCTGCTTGAGGCGGTCGTTGCCGCCGCTTCGAAGGTGGGTGCCTGGATCCTCTCTGATGAGATCTACCGCGGCGCGGAGAACGCCGGTGAGGAGACACCGAGTCTGTGGGGATCGTACGACCGACTCCTCGTCACCTCGGGACTCTCGAAGGCCTACGGTCTGCCCGGTCTGCGGATCGGCTGGGTAGCGAGCCCTTCTGTCGACCGGACCAACTCCCTCTGGGCCTACCACGATTATTCCACGATCTGCTCCTCTCCACTCACCGAGGCCCTCGCCTGCCACGCTCTCGAACCGGCCCGACGCCAGAACATCCTCGAACGCACCCGGGGGATCATCAGGCACAATCTGCCCCTGCTCCAGGAGTGGCTCGACGGCGAGAAAGGGCTGTTCACACAGACGAAGACCGAGGCCGGGGCGATCATGTGGGTCAGGTACCACCTCGATGTCGATTCGCTCGATCTGGCCGAACGGGTGCGGGTCGATCAGAGCGCGTTGATCGAGCCGGGTAACCACTTCGGAATCGACCACTA
>JALGWK010000402.1 GCA_025774205.1 bacterium | reverse complement strand
CCGGTCTGGCTCGACCACCCGGGCTGCTGGGACGAAGTCCGATACTTCAACCATGCCATCTTCCCCTGCTTCACCTGGACCCTGCTCGACTCCGACGGACGTCCTTTCCCCCTGCGGCGCGGCCGGTGGCGATGGTCTCCGGCAGGGCTCTCCGCTTCTCTCGAACAGGCGGCGTTCCCCCTCCATGGCGGAGCCCGCGACACCGACGCCGATGAAGGTTTCACGGGGGAAGTGACTGTCTGGGAGAACCTGGCCATGACCGCCGATGACCTCCTCTGTTGCGAGGTGACGGTCGATGCCGATGACGAGGCGTGGGAGCGGGGACTCCATTTCGTGGCCTGGACCGCTCAGCCCGACACCGGTGGACTCTACGTTCTGCCCGACGGCCAGGAGACTCGTTCGGGAGATTTCGTGGCGGGTCCGTGGGGGATCGTATGGACGAGGACCCTCCTGCCGCCCAACTGGCCCCAAATGGATGTGCGCTGCCGGCTCACTCTCGACCGGGAGGCGAAGTCGTGGTCGGTGCAGTTCTCGGAGGGGAAGATCGCCCAGCCCTGGTGGGGTCTCACGCCGTGGTCGGGACCGTGGGATGAGCCGGGCCTGCCGGGGGGGGTCCACCAGTCGGGGACGGCGCCCGATGGTATCTACTACGCGGGACTGCACGCTCCCCTCGAACCGGGATCAGCAGGCCGCGATCGGCTCCTGACCGTGTTCGAAGTGCTGGGAGAATCGGGTCCGGAAGCGGTCGACAGCGAACAGGTCGACGTGGGCGCCGAAGCGGTCAGGGAACCTCCTCTCTGGATAGATCTCTTCGATCGATCTGCGAGACGTGACGATGGGGAGGCGGAGGTGGTGGGAGCCCTTGACGCGCCCGGACTGCTGCTGTCGGTGACCGGACGATCATGGGAGGACTCCGAGCGGGAGGTGCCCGGCCTGCGATGTTCCGATCCCTTCCTCGAGGCGGCCTGGAACCACCGCTGGTACGCGCTCAGGCTCCTCGAAAGCCGGGGCGGACACGGCCGGCAGGCATTCCCCTCGGTGAGCGAGGGGATCGGCTACTTCCGGGTTCCGATCTCCTACAGCGGACATGCCCAGATGCGTGATCTGAGGTGGCGGCACGATCCCGCGACGGCCCGCGGCACGCTCCGCAACTTCATCGCCAATCAGCGCGAGGACGGCTCCTTTCAGGGCCGCGTATACCATCATACCGATCGAAGGACCGACTTCTACCTGGCCGACTGGGGAGCGGCGATCATGGCCCTCGACCAGGTGCACCCCGATCCCGGTTTCCTCGAGGAAGCGTATGAGCCGCTGAGCCGGTATGCGACCTGGTTCGATACCGAACGCGACCGGGAGGGATCGGGACTTTACGACGTCCTCTCCCATTTCGAGACCGGTCAGGAGTACATGAGCCGCTACATGGCGGTCCACAGCGAGTCGGATACCGTCGGTTGGGTGGAGAACATCCGGTTGAAGGCCGTGGACGCGACCGTCTACATGTACCGGCTCAAACGAGCCCTGGCACGGATCGCCGGGAGGCTCGACCGGCAGGCCGACAGCGTCGACTGGGATGCCGGGGCGGACCGGATCGCCGACGCGGTCCGGACCGTGATGTGGGACCCGGGAGAGCAGTGGTTCAGTGACGTTGATCCCCGCTCGATGGAGCGGACCGGCGTTAAGGCCGCGGTCGGTTTCTACCCCTTCATGACCGATCTCGCTACCCGGGACCACCTGCCCGCGCTCTGGGAACACCTCCTCGATCCGGAGAAGTTCTGGACGCCGTGGCCGGTACCGGCGACCAGCGCCGATGACCGGTGGTTCGATCCAGACGCCCGCTGGAAGGGGAAACGGATGAACTGCCCATGGAACGGGCGGGTCTGGCCGATGACCAACAGCCATGTCTTCGAGGCCCTGGCGCTGGCCTCCCGAACCCTCGATGACAGTCTCAAACCCCACCTGGCCGATTTCCTGATCCGATTCGTCCTGATGCTCTTCACCGATGGTGATCCGGAGCGGCCCAACACCTTCGAGCACTATCACCCCCATACCGGCCAGGCCTGCTTCTACCGGGGTATCGACGACTACATGCACTCCTGGCTGAACGACCTGATCCTTCGCCACGCGGTCGGGGTACAGCTCCCGCTGCCCGAGTCGGGCAGGGCTGATCTCACCATCGATCCCCTCGACCTCGGCCTGGA
>JALGWK010000401.1 GCA_025774205.1 bacterium | reverse complement strand
CGTCGGGGACCACCACCAGGGGATTGCCGCTGAAGCGTTCCGAGGTGAAAACATCGACCTGCCAGAATTCGAATTCCCGCATCGCCAGCCTTTCAGAACCGGTCTCTCACCGGTTTATCCACTCCCGGACCCGGACGATTCAGAACCGGATCACTCCCTTCAGGACCTGTACCGCCCGACCGCCGACTCTGGTAGCGGTCGGTTCACCCGCTTCATGATCCACCTCGACCAGGATCCTTCCCGGACGACCCATCTCGATCCCCTGCTCCGAGGTGAACCGCACCGTCGGTTCGGACGTGGGCAGAACCCCGTTCTTCACGAGGTAAGCACCCAGGGCGCCGTTGGCAGTCCCCGTGGCAGGGTCCTCCGGGATCCCCAGCAGGTGGCCGAAGCCCCGTACATGGACGTCCGTTTCATCACTCTCGGTCTCGGTCGTGAAAACGAATACGAAATTGATCCCGAGGTAATTCAGGGCCCTGGCGAGGGCGGCCAGATCGAGTTCCGCGGGATCGATCCTGCGGACCGCGGAGAGCGAGCGCAGGGGAACGATCAACTGGGGGATCCCGGTGGAGACCACCTGCACGGGGAGTCCTGTCTGCGTGATGTCGGCGGCGTCGATACCCAGTCCCGCCGCGAGGTTGCGCATGTCGTCGAGGTCAGTGATGAAGTCGGGTCGGGTCTGTTCCATCATGATGCGTTCGACCTGACCATCCTTCACGTGGATATCGGCCGTCAGGGGACCGATACCCTGCTCGAACGTGACCGTGGTGACCGGCTCGACAAGATCTACCCGGCCGAGATGGGTCATGAGCCAGAGTACACCGATTGCCGGGTGGCCGGTGAAGGGGAGTTCGAGTTCCGGCGTGAAGCTCCGCATCCGGAAGAGGGACCGGTGTGATTCCGGCACCATGAGAAAACAGGTCTCCGGCAGACTCATCTCCCTGGTTATCTGCCTCATCTCCACCAGGGTCAGGGCATCGGCACCAGGCACGATCGCCACCGGATTCCCCTGGTAGGGCTCGGAAGTGAAGACATCGAACTGGTAGAACTCGTACTCTCTCATCCCTGTTCTTCCCCGGGTGATGTGTTCCTCATACCGTTTAACGACAGTCGACGGGATTGTGCTGTATCATACGAGTAACCGGCAGCAGGACAAAGGAGTGAAGAAAGGAATCGATCTCATGCAGAAAGTGAATCTGGCCGAGGCGTTCGGGCGGTTCGATGACCGGTGGAGTCCGAAGATCATCGGCGAGGTGAATGACTGCCAGGTGAAGCTGGCCAAGGTACAGGGAGAGTTCGTCTGGCATCGGCACGAGACAGAGGATGAACTCTTCATGGTCATCAAGGGCCGGTTCACGCTCCGGTTCAGGGATCGGGATGTCGACCTCGAAGAAGGGGAACTGATGATCGTCCCGCAGGGTGTCGAACACCTGCCGGTGGCCGATGAAGAAGCCTGGCTACTGGTGTTCGAGCCGGGCACTACCCTCAACACCGGGGATGCCGGAGGCGATCGAACTGTTGATGAACCGGAACGTCTCTACTGATATGGAACCCTTATCTGATAATCCGTCATCCTCGACTCTCAGCCGCCGGCTCCCCGGCCTCCTGCTGGTTTTTTTTATCGTGAGTTCGTGCGACCGGAGCGGACACACCTTCATCGAAAGCACTGAGGCCGGTATACCTGTTGCCCGCACGATCGGTGGACCACTGTTTACGGAACCCCCGTTCATGCTTGAGCGGGAGATGGTGTTCGGTGATCCTGAACAGGGTGAAGCCGCAATGCTGACTTCACCTCACGGATACATGGAAGTGCCGGGTGGACTGGCGATCTTCGACGACGGCAACCGGGAACTTAAGGTCTATAACGACGATGGATCCCTGCGACTCAGCCTGGGGAGACGGGGCCAGGGACCGGGTGAGTTTGAGGGTCCCCGGATGGATCACTGTCTTACACCCGACGGTCGCGTCCTCATCACGGATGGAACCAATCAGCGTCTGACCCTGGTCGATCCCGCGACCGGGGACTTCGAAATGATCACAATGCGGGACAAACACTCCTGGAATGCCGCTCAGGTGGCGGCCGACCGCTTCGTAATCCACGATCCCACCTTCACACCCGATTTCGAACAACTGGAATCGCTCAATCTTGTTGACCGGCAGTTCACCCTGGTGGACACCATCGCCGCGATTCCGGCCGGC
>JALGWK010000074.1 GCA_025774205.1 bacterium | reverse complement strand
CCGACGCTGCTCTTCCTGCTCGTGGTGCCCCTGCTGGTGGATGGCGCGGCGAATCTGTTCAACATCTGGGATACGGGCGGTATACTCAGATCGCTTACGGGAGCGGCCGCGGCCGCCCCACTCGCACTCTTACTGATAGGTTCACGTGATGGCACTTTCTGAATCAAGACTGCGCGGAATCTTCTGGGGGGGACTGACCGGCGGCATAGCCTCGGTGATCCCTCTGATGGCTTTCATGAACTGTTTCTGCTGCCTCTGGGCGTGGGTAGCGGGAGCGGTGGCGGTAGCGGTGGTCGGGCGGACCGAACCGCTTGTTGAGAAACAGGTGCCCGCTACCGGGGCCCTGGCCGGCGTCTTCGCGGGCCTTGTGACGTCGATCCTCCAGCTGGTCTGGGCCCTCATTTCGGGTTTCTCGATGACCGGCATGATGGACTCGCTTGGTGACCTGGTGCCGGGTGGCATCCCGGAGGGGAGCCTGGAGATGCTGCAGGGGATGCCTGAGAGCGGCCTCGCAATGGTGGCCATGCAACTCTTCTCAGCCCTGTTCCTGATGGGGATTTTTGCCGGTTTCGGGGCACTGGGAGCGCTCCTGTACGCGCGGCTGACGAGACCCACGACACCTCCGCCCCCGGTGATACCTGAACCGGGAGAGCCACCGGAATCGCATGGAACCGCTCAGCCGGAATGAACTGAGAACCCTGCGGGGATTGACCAGCCGGCCCGTCCGCAGGCGCCGGGGTCTCTTTCTGCTGGAGGGAATCCGGGCGATCCGGACCGCGCTCGAGGGGGGAGCCGACATCCGGCTCGTGGTTATCGGAGATGACCAGGGTGATCAGCCCGCCTTCAGGGGAGCCCTGGAGCTGGCGGAACAGCAGGGAGTCGCGGTCAGGCTGGCCGAACAGTCGGTGGTGGAGGAACTGACCGCCACCATGACTCCGTCCGGTATCGTCGCCTCGGTCGCCTGGGAACCGCTGCGCGCTCCGCGACCGGAAGAAATCCCGGGGATGCTGGAGAACACCCGGGCCTCGCGACTGCTCTGTCTCGACGCCGTAGCCGATCCGGGGAACGTGGGCAGTCTCATACGATCGGCCGACGCGTTCGGGCTGGATGCGATACTCCTCGGAACGGGCAGCGTGGAGAGCACCAATCCGAAGGTGGTCCGCAGCAGCGTCGGCAGCCTGCTCAACCTCTCTTTCGTGGCCGAGGAGGTTGCTCTGCTACCGGCCCTCCGGCTGCTGTCAGAGCACGGCTGGACAATCTATCGGGCAGAAGTCCGTGAGGGGAAGGAGCACCGGGCTCTCCTCCCGACCGGAAAGTGGGTTCTGCTCCTCGGCAATGAAGGCCATGGAGTCAGTGAAGAACTCAGCAAGCTGGGTGAGGCGATCCATATCGCCATGACAGGAGCGGCAGAATCTCTCAATGTAGCGGTAGCCGGAGGGATCCTGCTTCACGGCCTGACCACCGTCGCGGGACCGCATGTCTGACAGGGAGAAAACCATGGAATCCTCAGGAAGAACCGTAGGTGTCATCGGCCTCGGCTACGTCGGCCTGCCTCTGCTGCTGGCCTTCCGGGAGGCCGGTCTGAGCGTTACGGGAGTGGATATCGATCCGGAGAAGATCAGACTCCTCGAAGCCGGGGAGACCTATCTCTCTCATATCCCGGCCGATCGTATCAGGCGGGTTCTGTCGACAGATTGTATTCTGACGACGCAGATGGAAGCGCTCAACCAGGTCGAGGCCGTGGTGATAGCGGTTCCCACGCCCCTGACAGATGTCATGACACCGGACCTGTCATTCATCGAGGACACTGCTGTCGCTCTGGGGCCACACCTTCGTGAAGGGCAGCTCATTTCCCTGGAAAGTACTACCTATCCCGGGACTACGCGGGAAGTCCTCATCCCACGGCTGGAGGCAGTCTCCGGTCTTCGGGTGGGCACTGATTTCCTGGTGGCGTTCTCGCCTGAACGGGTGGATCCGGGCCAGGCGGACCATGACATCACCGAGGTGCCGAAGCTGGTCAGCGGGTATGATGAACAGTCACTGCAGCGGGCATTGGACCTCTATTCGACCATCGTGCCGGAAGTGGTGCCGTGCTCCGGACTCGAAGTGGCGGAAACGGCAAAGATACTTGAGAACCTCTACCGGGCAGTAAATATCGCCCTGGTCAACGAAGTCAAGATGCTGACCGACAGGATGGATCTGGATATCTGGGAGATCATCGACGCAGCCGGTACCAAGCCGTTCGGATTCCAGGCCTTCTACCCCGGACCGGGTCTGGGAGGACATTGTCTGCCGATCGACCCCTTCTACCTGAACTGGCGGGCAAAGACGAAGTACGACTTCGAGATGCGCTTCGTGGAACTGGCGGGTCAGATCAATACCGCGATGCCGGCCTATGTGGTTGAGAGGACCCGCCAGGCGCTGCAGGACGACGGTGCCGAACTGAAGGGAGGGGAGGTCCTGATCCTCGGCATGTCTTACAAGAAGGACATCAGCGACATACGTGAATCGCCGGGTCTGGAACTTATGTCCCTTTTCGAAGACAAGGAGGGAGCGGTCGTATCGTATCACGATCCTCATGTGCCGAGGCTGCCGCATACCCGGAAGTTCCCCCAATTCGCTGGTCGGGAATCAGTATCCTTCGATGGCCCGAACCTGGCCGCCGCGGACGTGGTGATTATTGTGACCGACCATACCCTGATCGATTACGAACTGGTCGGCAGCCAGGCGGCACTGATAGTAGACACCCGTAATGCCATGAAGGAGGTTACCGCGCCGGCCGCCAGAATTATCAAAGCGTAGTGTCATGTAAGGCAGCAAACGTCGGCATCGGGGCAGGTTCAGAATTTCGTTCCCAGACCGAATCCCCAGCGGGGACCGTACCCCTCCGGCCAGGCGACCTCCAGCCTGAGCGAACCGAGCAGAGCGTTGTGCAGATAGAGTCCCGCCCCGCCTGACAGCAGGAGCGGGGTTCGCCCGTAAGCCGGGCCGGGCCCTCGCCGGATACCGTAGCCCATCCCGGCGTCGGTGAAGAGGGTGAAGGAAGCTCCCACGATCTGGTCCCCCAGGAAACCGAGATCGATGACCCGCATCGGCAGGAAGTACCACCTGCATTCCCCCGAGATCTCCCATCGGCGATTGACCAGCCAGTTCCCGAGTCCGAAACCACGCACGCTGTTCATCCCGCCCAGTGTCATTGTCCGCCAGAAGGGGATGTCTCCCCATTGGGCCACGAGGAGGCCGTAACCGGCCAGTGCCACCTGCCGCCCGAGTCCGATGCTCCGGACCGTCAACCCCCTGGCCTTGCCGCCCGAGAAGGTCCCCCCGAGGAGGTCAGCGCACTGCTCCAGGGTAATCGACGACCAGTGTCCCAGGCGCGGAACGGCCCAGGGATCGGAGGTATCGGAACCGAGAGTGAGACGGACGGCGACCATCCGGTCCTCAAAGGCTGTACCTGCAGTGCCGGGGGGCAGCCAATTCGGCATGAGACCGGAGACCCGACGGTATTCGAGAGTTGCTGCGGCGCGGCCGTTTCGCCCGAACCAGCGTCCGAACCGGTAATGGAACCGTTCTCCCAGCTCATCGAAATTGAGAAGCCGGTTGCGGATATCGACTTTTGATCCGCCGATGCTGAACGATTCGTGATGCGTGCCGTTCCAGGAGTTGCGGACGCTGGCGCTCAAATAGTGCGCGCCGCCGGTGACCGCGGAGAGATAGAACCGGTGACCGCGCCGGGCAAGATTGAAGTGGCCGGCAGCCACACCGTACGACCAGCTCTCCTCCGGGGTCCAGTAGAGCTGGGGAACGATGAACCACCCGATCCGTTCCTCGAGATGGAGATGGACGTCGACGGCTACCGGCTCGTCATCCTCCGGGAAACCGGCGGCTGTGATCCGCACTGACCAGAAGATCATCAATCCGGTGACAACTCGTTCGTCGCGGCGGGCCCGTTGTGCCTCCCAGCGGCCGCCCGGACGCAATTCGAGTCGTCGGAGAACCACCTCCTCATCCATGCTCTGCAGACCGTGGACAGTGATAGTACGCACCGGGAGCCCCTCGAGGCGGGGATCGGGGGGGATGGGGGTCTGCGCATTTACCATATCCGGTAGGCAGAGCAGGACAACCAGGAGGAACACCGGCGGGCAAGTCCGGCAGGTTATCTGTGGGTTGACGGCAGGCATTGCCGAAGAAGATAGGGCCTTGCCGGCTACGGCGCCAGACGCGTGAATAGGGGACAGAAAATCGGCTTGTAGGTCCCGGCGGCTCTCACTACCGTACCCATCCTCAAACCGAATGGCAGAACGAACACCCCGGTCTGTAAGGAGCAGTCATGAACCTGTTTGTGTATATCACGCAGGTGCCCGACACCGCGGCACGAGTCAGGATCGGCGCCGATGGACGTCAGATCGACGAGCAGGATGTCACCTGGGTCGTGAATCCATACGATGAGTTCGCGGTAGAGGCCGCCTTGCAGATCAGGGAAGCGGGTGAAGGTACCGTCACCGCGATCGGGGTCGGACCCGAGCGGGTCGGCACCGCGCTCCGATCGTGTCTCGCGCTCGGCTGCGACGAGGCCCTCCACCTGAAGACCGCCGCTCCGGTCGACGATCCGCTGCAGCAGGCTCGACTGGTAGCGCAGGCCCTCGGCGATCAGCCTCACGATCTGGTCCTCACCGGGAAGCAGTCGGTGGATGATGACAGCCAGGCACAGGGACCCATGATAGCGACCCTCATCCCGGGAGGTCGAGGGTGGCAGACAGACCCTCAAGCTGGAACTGCCGGCTCTCCTCACGACCCAGAAGGGGCTCAACGAACCCCGGTACGCGTCACTGAAGGGGATCATGGCGGCCAAGAAGAAAGAGATCGCCACCGTCGACAGCGATTCGGGCGAAGCCGGTTTCGAGACCGTTCAGCTCTCACTTCCGCCGGCACGGCTGGAAGGGAAAATCGTGGGTGAAGGGCCGGAGGCGGTCGTCGAGCTGGTCCGACTCCTGAAAGAGGAAGCCAAGGTTCTGTAGCCGGAGGACACCGCTCGACGGTGACCAGGAACGAGCAAGGAGCAGGGAATATGCCCAATGGTGTACTGGTAATCGCGGAGACCCGGGATGGAAAACTGCGGGCCGTTACGGCCGAGGCGGTGAGCGCCGGCAGACGGCTGGCTGACGGCATCGGCGGACCATGCTCGGTCCTGCTGGCCGGCAGTGGAATCTCCGACCACGCGTCAGGACTCGGAGCCTTTGGCGCCGATACCGTCTACGTGGCCGATCAGGAGGCTCTCGGGGCCTATTCGGGTGAGCTGTGGCTCGAGGCAGTTACCGCAGCCGCAGAGGCCGCGGATCCGGCGGTCATCGTGATCGCCGCCTCAAGTCTCGGCAAAGACCTGGCTCCGAGGATTGCGGCCCGGCAGGGGGCCGGTTACGCGGCATCCGTCACCGGTATCGACCTGGATGATGGAGCTGTGGTCGCGACCAGGCCGGTATACGCGGGCAAGCTCTTCGAAACGATCCGGCTGACCACACCGGTCTCCGTCGTCAGTGTCCGACCGAAGGCGTTCGAGGCGGATGGTTCCCGGGGAGCGACCCCGGCCATAGAGCAGCTCGATACTGCCGCCCTGGCGGGTGTGGAGGGTGTCACGGCGGGCGGGGTGGAAGCGGCCGAGGGCGCGGCGGTCGATCTCACCGAAGCCGATCGGATCGTGTCGGGCGGTCGCGGCATGGGAGGACCGGAGAACTGGGGTCTCCTCGAAGAGGTCGCCGATCTTCTCGGCGCTGAGCTGGGCGCCTCCCGGGCGGCTGTCGACGCCGGTTGGAGACCGCACAGCGAACAGGTAGGACAGACCGGAAAGGTAGTCACACCGGGACTCTACGTCGCCTGCGGCATCTCCGGCGCCATGCAGCACCTGGCCGGTATGGGCCGCTCGAAGGTCATCGTCGCCATCAACCGCGACGCGGAGGCCCCGATCTTCCAGGTGGCCGATTACGGCATTGTCGGGAACGTGATGGAGGTCCTCCCGGCGCTGGCCGGGGAACTGAAGAAGCTGAACGGCTGATACCAGCCGGACAGGATGTACCCGGTTGCCGCTCCTGCTCAGGTGATGAAGGCGCGGAGCGGCGCCGGGATGAAGCAGAGCAGAAATACTATCAGGCAGACCCATCCCAGCAGTCTCCGTCCCGGATCGAGCGGGCTCTCGTCGGGCACCGGCGGGTGTTTCAACAGGAGACCCTTCCAATAATCGATCAACCGCGCTCCGGTCCTGCCCGTCCGTTTCATTATCATCCAAACCAGCGAGATCGCCACAGTCAGGAAGAGCGGGAAGGTGATCCAGATCCAGTGGACCGTGATCCCGAGGAAGAGGATACCGCCCAGGATGAAATAGCTCGCCGCCCACTGGCGACGGCCGAAAAGGGCGTAGGCGAGGTGGCCGCCGTCGAGGGTGCCGATCGGAATCAGGTTGAGCATAGTCACCAGGAGGCCGACCCAGCCGGCGAATCCTACCGGATGGATCCAGATCTCCATCCCCTCCGGGAGCGGACCGATGGTCAACTGCTGGATGATCAGGGTCAGCAGACTGTCGCCGAAGGAGTAGACCACCATACCGGGCTCGGTGATCATGGGGGCAACTGTGGAGAGTTCATAACCGATCACGAGCGCGATGACGCTCGGCACGAACCCGGCCAGGGGGCCGGCAGCGCTGATGTCGAAGAGCACCTTCCGGTCAGGGATGGGGGAACGGATAGAGATGAAGGCACCCATGGTCCCGATCAGGTTTGGGATCGGCAGGAAGTAGGGGGGGGAGACCACGACCCCGTGGCGGCGGGCGAACAGGTAGTGACCGAACTCGTGACAGAGCAGGATAACCATCAGCGGGACCGCGAAGATCCAGCCGTCCAGCAGCGTGACAGGACGGTCCAGGACGGTGGTCGCCCAGCGGGTACCTACCCAGAGGGTGGAGAGAAGGGTGGCGATGAAGAGGAACGCCGCCCGGCGCCAACTGCGCCTTTCGATCTCCTCTGCCACACCCTCCGGCAACCGCTGCCAGTCGGATGGGGCGGGGGCCCTGTGCTCTTCCTCCGGGCGGTAACCGAAGGGCAGGTCCTTCTGTCGCGGATCAGGTTCCATCGAGTCACTCTCTGCGCATCGGCCGCTTCGCACGTCAGATGACAAGAGGGTCACTCCGGCTGTGACGGTCAAGAGTGAAAGCCCCGTCTTGACACCGTCAGCGGGAGGTCTCAAGTTGCACACTATGTCGAGCTATCATCCGCTTTCGGCGCCCGGCAGGCACGGCACTCTCCGCCTGCTTGCCATCTCCCTCCTGGTCATGACCGGCTGCGGCCGGGGCACCCCCCTCAACGCTGACCGCTTCCTGCTGCCCTACATCGACGGCACCGTTTCCGGAGAACTTATCGAGGCACTCGCGCCACTGCAGCGTCTCCCCGGAACCCCCGATTTCGACACCGCCCTCGATCTGATCCTGGACAGGCTCGAAGCGGGAGGATTCGCGATCGTGGACGAACCGCCCGACGGGCCTCCCCTGACGGGCGTCTCCGGGGGTTACGCCTTTGTATTACGGGACTCCCTGCCATACGAGATCATCAACCCGATCTCAGCCCGGCTCGAAGTGACCGGTCCCGACGGATTCACGGCCGCGGATTATGACGAAACCCCCATGGTCCTGGCCGGGAATTCCCGGGCGACACCCGCCGGGGGCCTGACGACCAGGATGATCAACCTCGGGAATGGCACCTTCGATGAGGAATATGAAGGAGTGGACGTCGCGGGCGCGATCGTCTATGGCCGTCAGCAGCTGGCCGACATCTACCGGAACGCAGTCCTGGAGCGGGGAGCCGCCGGGGTGGTGAGCGCCTCCGCGCCCTCCTGGCAGGACACCGACAGTCACCCCGACCTCGTTTCATGGAGCGTTGTGGGTCGGGAAGGCTTCGGGTTCAAGGTGAGCATCGCGACTGCCCTGAGACTGGAGCAGGCGATGGAGCGCGGGGGTGGCGGGACCGAGGTGAGGGCGACCGTGCTGACGCAGCCCCTCGAGGGACGGTATCTGCGAACCCTCGTCGCGGAGATTCCCGGATGTGAGCCGCTTCTGGAGCGGGTCGCGCTGGTCGCGTCCTTCTCCGGCCCTGCCCCCGGAGCCGGTGATGTGAGCGGAGCCGCAGCCCTGGTGGAGGCGGCCCTGGCCATCAACACGGCCATACGGGAGGGAAAGCTCGAGTCGCCCCGTCGCGGGATCGTCTTCGTCTGGGGGGCGACGATGATGGGTACCGATTCATGGGCCAGGCATCACCCGACCGTGGTCGATGAACTCCATTCAGCGACTGTGGTCCACCTCCTGGCCGGCCGGCAGGAAGCCGAACCTTCACGGCTATTGCTCGAGGGCGTGCCTGATCCTGCCTCGGTCTGGACCCGGCCGCCTGACGAACACACCCCGTGGGGAGCAGCGATACTGCCCTACTGGCCGTTCGAGGGGCACTACCTCAGCCTGCTGACGGCCGAGGTGGCGATGAGGATTACCGGTGGTGACAGAGGGCGGCCATTCGCCACGCATCCCTATGAAGGGGGAGCCGACCATGATGAACTCCTCGAGCAGCTGATCCCGGCACAGCGGCTCTGGTCATTCCCCGATCCCCTTTATCGATCGAGCCTCGACTCCCCCGGTCACGTGGAGCGGGGATTGGTGACTGCGGGCGCGGGGGTTGCGGCGGTGACCGCCTACGAGATCGCCCTGGCCGACCTGGCGGCTGCCCGGAAACTGATCACCCTGGTGTATAATCGGGCCCGGGAACGGATGGAGATCCTGATCGATCTGGCCCGCGATAACCTTCAGGTGGATGACGAGGGAGTTCCGACCGCCGGCGACCGGTTCCTCGAGCAGGAGATCCTCAACGCCTGGAAAATCTGGTACCTGGAAGCGTTGGAAACGATACGCGCCCATATCCTGCCGGGAGAGATCCTGAAGATCGACAGCTCGATCTCAGTCACCATGCGGACCCTGAGTGAGGAGTGGGATGAACGGATGCAGTCGATCGGCCTGGTCCCGCTGCCCCTGCCTCAGAGACTGCTGCCCAACGTGGAGTTCTGATGAAGTACCTCTCGGGAGCGGTTCTCCTCTGGCTCGGGATCGTGGCCGGGGCAGGGCCCGATCCCGGCGGGCAGAATGCCTTCTACTCACCCTCCGAATGGGAATCGATTACGGTCACCCGATATGCCAGCCTGGTGGTGCCCGGATCGAGATATACGGCTGTTGCCACCACCGGCGGACTGCTGCTCCACGACCGTCTGCTCGACCGGTGGCGGGCGCCCCTGACATCAGCGGACGGTCTCCCCGAAGGTGCCATCGAGGGCGTGAGTATGGCCTCCGACGGGACGATCGCGGTGCGGGCGGGATCGGGCGAGATCCGGGTGGAACCGGCGACTGGATACCTGCGGAGTGACAGATTTCCCGAACTGCCTCCGGTCCCGACGGCGCCCCTGCCGGCCAACCTCTTCACCGATCCAGACTACCAGTACCTGAGTGACGGGCGGATCATCGGACCGCTTTCGATCTCCGCTCCCGTGACCGATGTCAGGGTCGGGGAGGGAGCCGAGCTGTGGCTGACGACCTGGGGCCTCGGCGCAGGAGAGGCCGATCTGCGGATCGGACAGCTCCGGATGAGACCGCATGGACTCTGGATCGGGGATGTGAGGGCGATGGTCGTCACCGTTGACCGGCTGATCGCGGGCGGGTCCGGAGATCTCAGGGCGACCGGCGGCCTGACCGAATGGCAGTTCGCGCAGGATGCCTGGTCGTACGAGCTGGCGGGGGAGGCGATCGGGCTCCTCTCCGATCGCGTATTCGACATGACCCGTTCCGGTCGGGAGATATGGCTGGCGGTCGACATCGGAGTGGCGCGCCGTGACGCCACCGGACGATGGAAGACGTGGACCGAGCGGAACGGACTGCCCGATCACCGTGTGACGGCGATCGCGTCCGGAAGCGGCGCGATCTGGGTGGGAACCAGGCGGGGTACCGTTGCGATCGCCGGTGATTCCCTGAGCGTGACGGCCCTCCCCGTTGAGGCGCTGATCACCGATATTGCCGCCGGCGACGGTGTCACCTGGTTCGCGACCGATATCGGAGCCCTGGGCTACCGGGGTGACTGGCCGACCGGTACGCTCTTCACGTTGAGCCATCCCGAAGACACCCTCGGGGGGAGGATCGACGCGGTGGGTACCTGGAAGGATGAGGTCTGGTGGGCCGGATCGCGCGGGATCACGGCGTATGACGCGGCGAGCGGCGAGTGGCTGCCCGTGCCGGGACCGGGACCCCTCCTCCCGGGTGAAGCGACCTCACTGGTCCTCGACGGAACGAATGTCTGGGTGACGACAACCCGGGGAGTGTGGCGTCTGATCCGTGATTCAGAGCAGTGGTATCACTATGATGAAGCTGACGGCCTGATAGATGCCCGGGTGTGGTGCTCGGCCCTGCTGGGAGATACGATCTGGTTCGGCACCCGGCGGGGAATCACCCGGTTCGATTTCTCCCGGAGGAGGCAGTTACCGTGAAAGGGAGGGCTCAGGACAAAGGCGCCGGACCGCTCGGTCCGGAGTTCCGGCTCATTGAGCAACTGGCTGCCCACCTTGGACCCGAGCCTCCTCTGCCGGGAGGCGACCTGGCCTGCGGCATCGGAGATGACGCGGCGGTCTGGGAGACGGCTCCCGGTGTCCTCGGTCTGCTCACGATCGATACCGTCGTGGAGAACGTGCATGCCTTCCCCCATGAACCACCCTCTGCCGTGGGAGCCCGGGCGCTGACCGCCGCGGTGAGCGACATCCCTGCCATGGGCGGGACACCGCTGGTAGCGGTGATCGGTCTCCAGATTCCGGCGGGAATCGATGATCGGCGACTCGAGCAGCTGTACGACGGGATAAGAGAAGAAGCTGCTCAGCTCGGGGTAGCGGTGGTCGGGGGCGATGTGGTGGATACGCCGGGACCGCTGGCCATCTCGATCGCCGTTTTCGGCACAGCCCCGGCCGACCGTCTCTGGAGGCGATCGGGCGCCCGCCCGGGGGATGTGCTGGCTGTTACCGGACATCTGGGCGGTAGCCGGGCAGGGGTGGAACTGCTCGCTCTCGACGGTGGACCGCCGCCCGACGCGTGGGCGGCAGCGCTCATCGAGCGGCACCTCCGTCCACGGGCCAGGGTGAAGGCAGCCGCGGCGGTGAACCGGCATGCCGGGGTGCATGGTGGAATTGATATCAGTGACGGCCTGTCGAGCGAGGCCTGGCACCTTGCTCTCGACTCGAAGGTCCGGGTGATAATCGACGCCGGCGCCATACCGGTCTGTCCCGAGCTCGATCCATTCCTGAGGTGGCGGGCCGAAGCACGGGGTGAGGTGGTTCGCGTGGAAGAGACCGCCCTTTACGCGCTCGATTCCGGGGAGGAGTTCGAACTCCTGCTCACCCTCCTCCCCGATCACCCGGCCCTGGCCGAAGAAGACCTGGACGGGGAGGGACCACTGTCGGTGATCGGCCGGATAGATGAAGGTCCGCCCGACGTGCTCCTGCGGGAAGGCTCGCGGGAACGATCGATCGCGCCCGGGGGCTGGAGTCACAGGGAGTATGACGGAGGAGAGGGATAACTTGCCGCCGAGATGGATGAAACAATGATCAAAGCAGTCATCTTTGACCTCGACAACACGCTCATCGACTTCATGCGGATGAAGGATGAGGCGGTGAAGGCGGCGGCTGTCGCCATGGTCGACGTCGGTCTCGATCTGACCGTGGGTGAGGCGATCGCGGGGATCGAGGATGTGTATTCCCGGAAGGGTATCGAGTACCAGCAGGTGTTCGACGACTTCCTGACCGAACAGATCGGCGCCATCGACTGGAAGATACTGGCCGCGGGGATCCTGGCCTATCGCCGGCGCCGGGAGGCCCACCTGGTCCTTTATCCCCACACGCAGACCACCCTGGTGCGGATCATCAAGATGGGAATCCGGCTGGCGGTGGTGACCGACGCTCCCCGGCGGGAGGCGTGGATGCGGCTGGTGGCGCTCGGGATCCACAACCTCTTCGACGTGGTCGTGACCTTCGAGGATACGGGGAAACAGAAACCTGATCCTGCTCCGTTCCGGAAAGTCCTGGAACTGCTCGACGTCGAGGTCGGTGAAGCGCTCATGGTCGGTGACTGGGTCGAACGTGACATGGCGGGCGCCGCGCGACTCGGGATCGGGACCGTCTTCGCCCGGTACGGGGATGTCTTCGAGACCGTCGACGCGGGCGCCGATTACGAGATCAACGATATCGCCGA